>JBGSOU010000495.1:0-3826 GCA_041739025.1 Hyphomonas sp. | reverse complement strand
GCGATTTCGGCGCAAGGCGGATCGAGGGTGGCACCGCGCGCGCCGCAAAGGGCCGCATCACGCTGGCCCGCGACAGTTTCGCCGAGGGGCATCTGCGCGATACCGATCTGGAGGTGACCTTCGAAGTCGACGGCGCGCGGGTCAAGTTTCTGGACGACCTGCCGCCGGTCGATAACGCCGCCGGCAAGGGCCGGCTGACCGGCAACAGTTTCAAGGTGGTGCTGGACAGCGGCGAGTATGGCGGCTGGCAGGTGACCGTGGGGCTCGTGGACTTTCCCGCCTTCAATCCGCGGGGCACCGAATTCCGGGTCTTCGCCAAGGGCAAGGGGCCAGCCCGCAACATCGTCAAGACGCTCAGCGAATCGCGGCTCAAGTTCGAGCTCGATCCGGCGCGGATTACGGGCGAGGCCGAGTTCACCTATGAACTGTTCCGCCCGGCGCTGGATGATGTGCCCTACGAGGATTTGAGGTTCACCGGTTTCGGCACCATCCGGAACGGAGGGCTGAAGGGCGCCGCCTTCGGGCTCGACCTTACCGGCGCGATGATGAAGGTCGATCTCGACCAGTCCGGGATCAGGATGTCGGGTCAGGGCGCGCTGGGCGCATCGCCGATCGACTTTGTCTGGTCCGACAGGTTTGCCGATGATGGCAAGCCGGCAGACCTCACCGCCAAGGGATTCGTGACCGCAGATTTTCTGAACGGATTCGGCATGATCGGACGCGCCTACATGTCAGGCGAAGCGCCGCTGGATGTGGTCGCCACGCTCAACGGCCCGAATCTCGAAACAGCCTCCGTGAAGGCCGACTTCACTGACGCTCGGCTCGACCTGGCGGAAATCGGCTGGCTGAAGCCGCGCGGTGCCGCGTCGAAGGCGACGGTCGACTATGCGCGGACGGGCGACCGGGCGACGTCCAAGGTGCGCTTCACCGCGGACGGCGCAGCGCTGGACGGCGACTTCACGCTGGACGTGGACGACTCCAAACTGATTTCGGCCGACCTGCGCCGGGTCTTCTTTCGTAACGTGGCCGATGTCAGCGCCAAGATGAGCCGGGGCGCGAGCGGCCAGTTCGTGCTGACGCTGGGTGGAGCCTATCTCGACATATCCGGATTGATGCCGGGGCTCACCGGGCTGGGCGGCGAAGAGGCGGCCGAGGGCACGCCCCTGTCCCTGTCCGCAGCCGTGGAGCGGCTTACGGTGCGGCCGGGGCTAGACCTGCGCGAGGCCAATCTCGTTCTGACGACCAGCAAGACGGGCCTTGAAACGCTCACGGCAAGCGGCGTGGCCGGCACCGGCGCGCCCATTGTGGCCTCGATTGATGCAACGGGCGGCGGGGCGCCGAAGATCAATGTCACGGCGGGCGATGCGGGCTTTCTGGCCAGCGCCTTTCTGAATGCCGATTTCATTTCGGGCGGCACACTGGAGATGACCGGCACGCTGGAAGATGGCGAGGCGCCGGCCCAGTTGATGGTGGAGATTTCCGGCGCGCGCATGAGCAATGCACCGTTCCTGACGCAGATCCTGTCGCTCGCCTCCTTGCGCGGCCTCGCCGATACGCTTTCAGGCGACGGCGTGATGTTCACGCGAATCGACCTGCCGATGAAGATCAGCAAGGGCCGCTACATCATCAATGGCGCCAAGGCGCAGGGGCCGGCCCTGGGGCTCACGGCGAGCGGCTTCATCGATTCCAAGTCCACCGGGATCGAGATCGACGGCGTGCTGGTGCCGAGTTTCGGCATGAACTCCGCCCTCGGAGGCATTCCGATCCTGGGCGATCTCGTGGTGGGCCGCGACGGCGAAGGCGTGTTCTCGCTGACCTATGGCGTGCGCGGCACGCTGGAAAAGGCGAGCGTCTCGGTGAACCCGCTCTCGGCGTTGGCGCCCGGTGTGATCCGCCGGATTTTCGAGAATCCTTCGGATACGAAGATTCCGGAGGCCAAGCCCCGCGCGCCGGACGCGCCGCTGCCGAAACAACTGCCGGCGATCAAGAACGAGACGTTTTAAGCCGTCAGCAGACAGAACCAAAGAACGCAGCGCTCATCCTGAGTGAAGCCGAAGGACGGGCCGTTCGAAAGGTCGCGCTAGTCCACCGGCCGGACGAGGACGATTCTTTTCCCGAGTTTCACCTTGAAGGCTCCGACTTCAGGCAGAACATCATCAAAGGAGTGATTGCGGTTTTCCGTAATCTTCTCGTCGTTGACGTAGACGGCGCCTTCCTCGATTTTCTTCCGCGCTTCGCCGTTTGACTTGGCAAGGCCGGCTGTCGTGACGAGTGTGACCGTCGAGCGGGCACGCTTGAATTCACCTTTTGCCAGATCCACTGCGCTTTCTGAAAGCTCGACGGTGGGCAGATTGTCCAGCGAACCTTGCCCGGTGAATGCCGCCTTCGCGGCTGCTTCGGCTTCCATGGCGGCGGCTTCTCCGTGCAGAAGGGTCGTGGCCGCATTCGCCAGCGCGATCTTCGCGTCGTTGATGCCTGCGCCTTCAAGCGCTTCCAGCCGCTCGATCTCTTCCCGGCCAAGGTCCGTGAACAGACGAAGGAACTTTCCCACGTCCGCGTCCTCGGTGTTGCGCCAGAACTGCCAGTATTCGTAGGGGCTCTTGCGATCCGCGTTCAGCCAAACCGCGCCGCCGACGGTCTTGCCCATCTTCACGCCGGAGGACGTGGTGACGAGATGCGCTGTCACGCCGAAGACTTCGCCGCCCTCGGCCTTGTGGACGAGGTCTACGCCGCCGACGATGTTGCCCCACTGGTCCGATCCGCCGAGCTGCATGCGGCAGCCATGGCGCCGGTAAAGCTCGAGGAAGTCATAGGACTGCATCAGCAGGTAGTTGAACTCGAGGAAGGTGTAGGGCTGCTCCGCTTCGAGACGGCGGCGCACGGTGTCCTGCTTCACCATCGTGTTGATGGTGAAGTAGATGCCCACTGCGCGCAGCATCTCAAGGTAGCCGAGTTCGCCCAGCCAGTCATTGTTGTTGACCATGATCGCGTCGTTCGGGCCCGTGCCGAAACGGATGAAGGGCTCGAACGCCGTCTTGATGCCGGCGATGTTGGCGTTGATCTGGTCGTCGGTGAGCAGGGGACGCGATTTTTCCTTGTCCGTCGGATCGCCCACCTTGGTGGTGCCGCCGCCCATCAGGGCAATCGGCTTGCCGCCGTGCCGCTGGAACACGCGCAGCATCATGATGGTCATCAGGTGGCCGACATGCAGGCTGTCCGCCGTCGCGTCATATCCGACATAAGCGACCGGGGTTCCCGTGGCACAATAGGCATCCAGCTCAGCTTTGTGAGTTGTGTCCTTGATGAAGCCGCGCCAGCTGAGCTCGCGCAGGAATTCCGACTTGTAATCGCTCATGTTCTTGTGTCTCCGTGGAGCAGACGCGCGCCTAACACGGAAAGGGCAGGGCTTGAACACTGCTACGGAAAAAACCCTGACCCGCGGGTCGCCGGTCTGGGTCGCCGGGTTCATGTCGGGCACCTCGCTGGACGCTGTGGATGCCGCCATGATCCTGACGGATGGGGAGCACGTCACCGAGTTTGGCCCGGCTGTGGAACGCAAGTATTCGGCTGAGGAGCGTGCGATCCTGCAAGCTGCCACGGACGCGGCCAGGAGCTGGAACTGGACGGGACCGGAGCCTGAGGCGCCTTTCAGGGCGGCGCTGGAGGTGATCACGCGGACCCATCACGAGGCCTGGCAGATGCTGACCTCGCAGGCAGGGGCGCCGCAGCCGCTGCTGGCGGGGGTTCATGGGCAGACGGGGCTGCACCGGCGCACAACTCCCGGGCAGAAGGGCGCGACGCTGCAGCTGGTCGACCCCTTCGGCCT
>JBGSOU010000486.1:0-2902 GCA_041739025.1 Hyphomonas sp. | reverse complement strand
CTCGGCCTGATCGTCACCGGGCAGGCCGCCCGCGATGTATTCGAGGCGCTCGCCGCACTCGGCCTCAGCCCGCAGGAGGCCGGCGCGCTGGGTCTCACGATCTACAAGGTCGCGATGCCCTGGCCGCTGGAGCCGCAGGGCGTGCGCGAATTCTGCGCGGGTCTCGAGCGCGTCATCGTCATCGAGCACAAGCGGCCGCTGATCGAAGCGCAGCTGAAGGCCGCGCTGTACGATCTGCCGGAGCCCCGCCGCCCCGTCATCGAAGGCAAGACGGACAAGGACGGCGCGCCGCTTCTGTCCGACATCGCCTCGCTCACCATTCCGGAAATCGCGAACGCGTTGATGCATGCCTTGCCGGCGGGCTGGGACACATCGCGCGCCGTCGCTTATTTCGACCGCGTCGGCCGCGCTTCGGAAGCGGCCCGCACCAATGCCTCGCCGACCGTCCGTTCACCGCATTTCTGTTCAGGCTGCCCGCACAATTCCTCGACCGTGGTGCCCGAAGGCAGCCGCGCGCTCGCCGGCATCGGCTGCCACTACATGGCGAACTTCATGCCGGACCGCAAAACCGACATGACGAGCCAGATGGGCGGTGAAGGCATCGGCTGGGTCGGCCAGCACTGGGCCACGGACGAGACCCATGTGTTCGTCAATCTCGGCGACGGCACCTATTCGCACTCGGGCAGCCTCGCCATCCGCGCGGCGGTGACCTCCGGCGCGAACATGACCTACAAGATCCTCTACAATGACGCCGTCGCGATGACCGGCGGCCAGCATGTCGAGTCCGGCCAGACGCCCGCGATGATCGCCCAGCAGGTCGAGGCCGAAGGCGTGAAAACCATCCGCATCGTGACGGAAGACCCGACGCGCTACGCCGGCGTCAAGGGCCTGCCCCGCCACGTGACCATCCATCACCGCGACGACCTCGAAGAGGTTCAACTGGAACTTCGCGCCACTGCAGGCGTCTCCGTGATCATCTATGACCAGATGTGCGCGACCGAAAAGCGCCGCCGCTCCAAGCGCGGCATGATCGCGCCGGACCGTGTACGCACGATCATCAATACCGAAGTCTGCGAAGGCTGCGGCGACTGTTCGGTGAAATCGAACTGCCTGTCTGTGGAACCGGTGGAAACCGACCTCGGCCGCAAGCGGCGCATCAACCAGTCCACCTGCAACACGGACCTGTCCTGCCTGAAGGGATTCTGTCCGAGCTTCGTGACCATCAAGGATGGCGAGCCGGCCTGGGAAGACCAGCCGCGCCAGGTGTTCGACGCCGAAGGCCTGCCCCTTCCCGAGACCCCGAGCCTCGCCCAGCCCTGGAACATCCTGTTCACCGGCGTCGGCGGCACGGGGGTCACCACGGTTGCGGCGGTGCTGGCGATGGCCGCCCATGTGGACGGCAATGCCGCCTCCTCGCTCGACATGACCGGCCTGGCGCAGAAGGGCGGCCCGGTGCTCAGCCACATCCGCTTTGCGCGCGAGCCGGAGATGATTTCCACCGGCCGCGTGCCGCCGGCCAGCGCCGATTGCGTGATCGCCTGCGATCTCGTTGTTGCGGCCGGCGGCGACGCGCTGAACCTGATGGACGCCGAGCGCACCGCCGCCTACGCCAATTCGGACGTGACGCCGACGTCCGAGTTCATCCGTAACCGGTCGAAACGGTTCGAAAGCGAGCTTCTGTCAGCGCGCGTGAAGCGTCAGGCCGCCGCGTTCGGCGCGTTCGATGCCGAAGCCCTTGCGGTCGGCTACCTGCACGAGGCGATCTACACCAACATGATCATGGCGGGCTATGCCTGGCAGATGGGCAAGGTGCCGGTGTCGCTGCGCGGACTTTACCGCGCCATCCGGCTGAACGGCACCAAGGTCGAGGACAACATGGCGGCGTTCAACATCGGCCGCATCGCCGCCGCCGCGCCGGAACGCCTCGCAGCACAGCACGATCCGCGCGGGCAGGTCGAGGAAAAGACGCTGGACGCCCTGATCGCAGATCGCGCCGGGCGTCTCACCGCCTACCAGAACGCCGCCTATGCAGGCCGCTACCTTGAAACGGTTGCCACGATCCGCGCCGCCGAGACCAAGGCCGGCCTCGGCGAGACCCTGACCCGCGCCGTGGCAACCTATGCCTACAAGCTGATGGCCTACAAGGACGAGTATGAAGTGGCCCGTCTCTATACGGACGGAAAGTTCGCCGCCCAGCTGGCCGGCCAGTTCAAGGGGGGCACGCTGCGTTTCTGGCTTGCCGCGCCGCTGATCGCCAGGAAGGACGTGCACGGCCATCTCGAGAAGAAGCGTTTTGGCGCCTGGATGATGACCGGGTTCAAGCTGCTCGCAAGGTTCAAGGGCCTGCGCGGCACGAAGCTCGATCTCTTCGGCTATACCGAGGAGCGCCGGATGGAGCGCGGCCTGCGCGACAGCTATCTCGACAACATGGCGAAGCTCGCCAGCCAGTTGACCGAAGCCAATCATGCGCTGGCGGTCGAGATTGCCAAGGTGCCCGACGAGATCCGCGGTTTCGGCCACATCAAGGAAGCCGCCGCCGGGAAAGCCAAGGTTCGCGAAGCCGAGCTCTGGGCCGGTTGGCCGATGGGCGAGCTTCCAAAAGCCAGAACGTCGCTGATCGCGGCGGCTGAGTAGAGTTCCGTTCCTCCTCCAACGGACTACCCCGGCCGGCGCAAGCTTGCCGGGGTTTTTTTGCGCGCTGTGTCCGCGTCAGTCGGCCGGCGAGACTTCCACGTCCAGCACCTTGCCGTCCCGGCTCATGTCCTTGATCTCGCGCTCCACGTATTTCGCCTTGACGATCCGCTCCCGGGTGCGCGTGCCCTTGCCCTTCTGGTAGGTGACCTTGAGGCGGACCATTTCGTCCGGCCCGTCCAGTGCGTCGCCGGTCACGCGCACGGCCGTG
>JBGSOU010000482.1:0-5830 GCA_041739025.1 Hyphomonas sp. | reverse complement strand
CGAGGGCGCGGGCATGGTCGATGGTCTCGCCGACGCTCCAGAATTCCGGCACCGCCACGGCCAGGCCCTGACTGCCGGCATTGCCGCCGAGCGCCGCGACCACCGGCATCAGGATGGCCAACGCCACGACCTGCTCGATGGCCCCTTCAAACATGGAAATGATCCCCGAGGCGATGAACGCGGTGAACAGGTTGATGCTGAGCCAGGGCAGCCGGGCCTTGACCGTTTCAAACACGGTATCCGAGGCATCGGCCGAGGACACGTTCGACAGGGCAAGCAGGTCTTCGGCGTGCTCGGACTGCATGACATCGACCATGTCATCGACCGTGATCATGCCGACGAGCCGTCCGGCATGGTCGGTGACCGGGGCCGATGCCAGGGAGTATTTCTGGAACTGGTAGGCAACGTCTTCCTGGTCGTCATCGGTGTTGAGGGTCATGCTGGGGTCTTGCATGATGTCCTCCAGCGCCGTCTCGCGCGGCTGGCGCAACAGGCTGGCCAGCGGGACGATGCCGAGCAGCCGGTGGGCCGGATCGATCACGTAGATGTCGTAGAAGACTTCCGGCAGGTCGGTGCCGAGAGCGCGGGCATGGTCGATGGTTTCGCCGACGCTCCAGAATTCGGGAACCGCCACGAACTCGGTCTGCATCAGGCGGCCGGCGGTTTCCTCGTCATAGCCGAGACTGCGCTCGAGCTCGGCCCGGTCGACCGGGGCAAGGTCTTCCAGGATGCGTTCCCGCCGGTCTTCCTCAAGATCCTCGAGAATAGTGGTCGCATCATCGGAATCGAGCTCGTCGAGCGCCTGGGCGACGGCCTGGTCGGGCAGCATGTCGACGGCGCCTTCGCGGTAGGAATCGCGAAGCTCGATCAGGATTTCAGGCGGCAACTCCCCGCCCAGCAGTTCGACCGCCTCCTCGAACGTGTCGTAGGACAGCGCTTCGAGCGCGTCAGCCGCATCGGCCGGGTGCATGCGCTTGAGCGTGCGCGCCAGCCAGCGGATATCGCGCTCGTCGATGGCATCGGCGAGGTCGTTCAGGAAGACCGGATCGATCTTTCCCTGTTCGGAAGGCGTAGGCGCGCTCGTATCACTCATGAGCGCCTCTCATGCCGGGGTTGCAAGGCCGCGGCAAGAGAGGGCTGAGCGGCGGCGGGCTAGCTGTAGCGGAATTCCGGGGCGTCGAGATCGATGAGCGGCAGCTCGTCCTTCTCTTTCCAGTAATCCTGCGAGTGTTGCCATTCGGGATTGGCGCCGCGTTTGGGCATCTGGTCCATCGACCGCATCAGGTAACCCGGATTGAAGTTGCTGGCGTCCATCCAGGGCAGGGTTTCCATGTTGTGGTCCTGCGCGCGCAGCGCGACGTCCACCTGCTTGGCCCCTTTGGCATCCATGTGCTTCAGCAGCCGGACGACGAAATCGCCCAGCATGTCCACACGCAGGGTCCAGCTGGCCCGGAAGTATCCGAACACCCAGACAAGGTTGGGCACGCCGGTGAACATCATGCCGCGATAGGTAATCGTGTCGCTCCAGTTGACGGGCTTGCCATCGACTTCAAACGGGATACCGCCGAGAACCGACAGGTTGAACCCGGTGGCCGTAACGATGATGTCGGCTTCCAGTTCGCGGCCGGATTTGAGCAGGATGCCCTTTTCGGTGAACCGTTCGATATGATCGGTGACGACATCCGCCTTGCCCGCCTTGATGCCTTCGAAAAGATCCGCATCCGGAACAAAGGCAACGCGCTGCTGCCAGGGCCGGTAGGCCGGCGTGAAGTGCGACATGTCAAAGCCCTCGGGCAGGCAGGCCTTGACGCCTTCCAGCAGTTCGTTGCGCAGGGCTTCCGCATCCTCGAAGGAGCGGCGGGTGAACTCGGCCTGCTCGAACAGGTATTTGCGGCGCACGATCTCGTGGATCCAGTGCTCGTCCACACCGAGCTTGCGCAGTTCATCGGCCATGAGGTTTTCGTTGCGGGCCGGGATGAAATAGGTCGGCGAGCGCTGCAGCAATGTGATGTGCTCGCACTGGCCCGCAATGGCCGGAACGACGGTGGCGGCGGTTGCGCCGGAGCCAATGCAGATGACGCGCTTGCCGGTGAGATCAAGGTTTTCCGGCCAGGTCTGCGGGTGAATGATCTGGCCCCGGAACTTGTCCATGTCCTGCCACTCCGGCGTGTAGCCTTCGGCGTGCTGGTAATAACCCTGGCACATCCAGAGGAACTTGGCCGTGAAGGTGAGGATTTCGCCGGTTTCGAGCTGTTCAGCTTTCACCGTCCATTTCTTCTTGCTGCTGGACCAGCTGGCCGACTTGATCTTGTGGCGGTAGCGGATGTGCTGCGCCAGTTCGCTCTCGCGGATCACCTCGTCCATGTATTTGAGGATTTCTTCGCGGCTGGCGATCGGCGGGCCGACCCAGGGCTTGTGGCGGTAGCCGAAGGTGTAGAGATCCGAATCCGACCGGACACCGGGATACCGGTGCATGTACCAGGTTCCGCCGAAGGTTTCGTAGGCCTCAAGAATGACGAACTTCTTCTTGGGGAACTGCGTCTTCAGGTGATGACCGGCCCCTACCCCCGAGATGCCGGCGCCAACGATCAGCACATCGAAATGCTCAACCTTTGCTTTGGGCTTCTTGGTCTGGAGTGTTGCGGTGTCGGCCATGGTATTCCTCCGGTTTGCCAGCAGGCAGTGTGCGCCGGCGCTTCGGGGCGCCAGTCGTTGAAATGCGTGTGCAGGTTTCGCCCGGGAGGAAGGCGCGACAATAGGTAATCGACCTGATCTGCCGTTGAGGCAAGCAAGCGAAATGCCGGAACTTCCGCAGCGTCAGTCGCGGGCCTTGACCTGAAATTCTTCGCCGTGCTCCGGAAACAGCTCGGCAGCGGTGGGCACGCGGCGCGACCGGCGGTATTCGAACAGGGCGCCGCTGGCGAGGCCCCGGGCCCAGGCTTCGTGGTAGTCCTGAAGCAGCAGATCAGCCTCCGGCGTCCACAGGTGCCGGACATGGGCCGCAACGAGACCGCGCAATGCACTGCCGAGCGACATCAGAAGGCGAAGCGGGCCCTGGCCGCGCTGACGGCGCCAGCCGACGCCGTAGCCGTGGCGGAAGGCGCGCTGCAGGATGCTGGTGGTGTCGAGCTGCGAGGCGCGGATCATGTGGCGTACGCAAGCCCGTTCCGCAAACCATGCGCGGTAACCGGCATTGTCCAGGCGTTCCATCATCTCGGTTTCCGAGCCCATCGGATAACCGATCGTGCTGTTCGGGCCGAACTGCGGATCGAACCGGATGCCGGATTTGAAGACATGGCCGCGCACGGCCATGTTCGGGCCCCAGGCCTCGGCGGCATCACACGGGCCCTCGACATGCGACGTCAGCGAAAACAGGATGCCGAAATGGCGGCGCACCGGTTCGAGGCGCGGCGAGTAGTTGCTGGGCCAGTGCGGCAGGATGCGGCCGGCGAAGATATCACAGTCCGGGTGGGCATTGGCGGCCGCCTGCATTTCATCGAGCCATTCGGCGCTGGGAAGGATGTCATCGTCGGTCAGGACCACCAGCTCGTTGGGCTCAAGCTTGTGCGCCACGGCATTGAGGACGAGGTTCAGGCAGTGGTTCTTGCCACGCATGGGCTGGTTGTAAATCACCAGCGGCAGCTTCGATTCGTATTCGGCCAGCACGGCGCGGGTGCCGTCCGTGCTCGCATTGTCGACGACATGGAAGCGTGTGCCGGACGGGATCCGGACACGGAGCATTGCTTCGAACATGTCACGCAGACGGGTTTCCCCGTTGAAGGTGGAGAGAATGACGATCATGGGGGGCCTGCCTTGAAGATGAGGCGTTGGAACTGCGGCGATGCGACGGCTTTCCGGACCCAGGGGTCGAGCAACCAAAGCAGGGCGGCATAGAGAATGACGCCCGCCACGATGAGGACGGCCAGGGCCGCGACGGGATTGAGGTGTGCTTGCAGCATCAACGAAAGCGCGTAGACACCGGCGCCCATCAGGAGGCTGGCAAAAAAGGGCGGCAACAGGATTGCCGCCTGGCGCAGCATCGAGAAGCCGGTCGTGACCTTCACGAACCAGCCCGCGAACGGCCAGGTGAGCCAGCCGCGCAGGAGCGATGCAAACGCGATGGCGATCACGCCGAACGGCGCAAGGATGACCAGCAGCACAAGGTGGGCGGCGACGCTGGTGGCGATGGAGGCGCTTGCGGTTAGCGATTTGCCCGCCGCCTGCGTGGCGGCGATGTTCACCTTCGAGGACACGACGCGCAGGTAGGCAAGCACGGTGACGGCCGAAATCAATCCGACGCTGGCGAACTCCGAGCCGACCACCATTGGAACCAGCAGCGGCGCAATGGCCGCAAAGCCTGCGAGCATCGGAAAGCTCGAAATCGAGATGGCGCGCCAGGCATCTGCCATCAGGTTGTGGAAACGGGTTTCGTCGGCAGCCGCGTCAGACAGGACCGGCAACGCCATCGCCCCGACGGGCTGCGCCACAAAGGACTGGATCTGTTCGGCAATGCGCGTGGCAACCGTCAGCAGGCCGAGCCCCTGAGGGCCGAAGAAGACGGTCGCGGCAATCTGAGGGGCAATCCGGTCCACACGCCCAAGCGCGTTGGCGACCAGCATGCCGGACACGAACGGAAGCGTCGCGCGGGTGGCTGCAAGGTCGAGCCCACCATCCGGGCGCCAGCGCGCGAGGGTGAAGTTTGCCGCGACGAGGATGCCCCGGCGCACGAGTTCGAGCCCGATCAGCGACCAGACGCCGGCCCCCATGACGGCCAGCGTGATGGCAACCGCAAGGCCGGCGAGCGCGGCGGTCATCCCGACCTTGGCAAGGGCGCGAAACTGCTGGCGGCGGCGCAATAGGCTTTCCGGCACGATGCCGGCCGCCGTAAGCGTCATCAACAGGCAGGCGGCCGCAATGACCGGCAGCGCGTCGGGGGTGTTCAGAGACGAAACCACCAGCGCAGCGGCTGGAAGCGTCACCGCGCTGCAGACGAGCGCAAGTCCGAAATTGGCCCAGAAGGCCGAATTGAGATCAGCGCGCGAGATGTCCGCCTTCTGCTCGATCGGGCTCGACAGGATGCCGCCCGTGAGCACTTCGCCGGCGGCGACTGCCATGATCGCGATGCCGTACAGCCCATAATCGGCAGGCGACAGGAAGCGCGTCAGAACGATGACCGATGCGATACCGGCCAGCATCTGGACAATCGAAGCGAGGCTGGTCCAGCCGAACTTCTTCAGAAGGTCCTTGCGGCCTCGGCCCTTGGGGATCGGGAGCGACAAGGTCACGATGCCAATCGCTCCGGCAAGGCGGCCCAGAGGCAACCGGCCATCCAGTCCAGCGATGCGTTGACGCGGGCAACCGCAAGACGCTGTTCGCTGAGCACGCTCGCTTCGCCGGGCGGCAGGTAGAAGTAAGGATTTGCCTCCCAGAGGATCAGCGAGCCATCCGGCCGGATGCTGTAATCGACGGCGGCCACGTCAAGTCCGAGTGCGGCGACGGCTTTGACCAGCACCTGCTTGTGCGCGGCGCGCGTGTGGAAATACTGAAGGTCTTCGGCAATCATGTCGCTGAGCAGGCGGCGGCGGATACCGAGCGCGCGAAGCAGGCGGCGCTTCGGGCGGTCTTCCCGCGCCAGAAGGCTGTTCGACAGGCCGACCGCGAGATGTTGCGAGAAAAAGAGATGGCTGGGCTTGACCTCGCCCTGGAACACGAAGGCGCGGGCCTTGTGGTGAAAGCGGCTATACAGGCTGGATGCGGGCGCGCCGGCGCGGCGGTATTCGGCGCGCACGTCGTGGATCTTGACGAGCGCCGCCGGTGGCGCGAGCGAGCG
>JBGSOU010000467.1:0-4151 GCA_041739025.1 Hyphomonas sp. | reverse complement strand
GCAGCCGGGTGCGAAACATGACGGCATCCGTGCCGGGCACAAACACCACGACCTGGTCGCCTGCGCCGGGCCGCGCCGAGGTCCGCGCCGGCGCGGCAGCCTTCGAATGCCAGACCACATAGGACGCCTCAGCCCCGTTGGCCGGCGGAAACGTGAAAAAGCGAGAACCCATCAGCCTTGCACCTCTTCAAGCCGTCCGGGACGGTACGAACCGTCGCCCTGGCGATCAAACATGATATCAAACATCCGCGTCTGGTTTCCGATGCGCACGGTCATGTGGCTGCGGATCCGCGATGTCTCAACCGACAGGACTTCCGGGCTGCGAATATCCTCGGCAAGCCGGGCAATCTCCTCGAGCGCCAGAAACTCTTCCACGCCCTGCCACCCGGACACGGGCCGCGCCTCGATCAAACGCCGCGCTGTTGGCAGGTCAAGGCCGGCCGAGAACATCGCCTGCAACAGCGCCGCCTGCTCGGGCGTCAGGGTGTTCAAATTCAGACGGCCGGAAATTCCCGGTTCGCCAACGCAAACGTGGGGCAGGATGGCCGCGACAAGATCCGCCTCATAGCCCCTCAGCGCCCGTAGCTCGGACAGGGAGACGAACGCCGTTCCGGCGGTGTCGTGAGCCAATTCGGTGTCCATGTACCAGCCGGACTCGGCGCCGCCCGACAGCGCCGCATCATCCGCGTCGATCCAGTCTGCGGCGGTCGAGGCGAGGGCCGAAGCCTGCGCCCGGTCCACACCAATCCCCTCGAGCAGGCGCGTGAATGCCGCGATCTGAGACATGTCCGCGCCGCCCGCGGCATCCGCCAGCAGGTTCAGATTGAAGCAGTTGCTGGCGTCTTCGAACAGGATCGTCACGTCGCCTGCCGCAAGCGGCACGATCATCGGCTCCGGCGCCACAGCCTGGGGATAAGGCCATCGATTGGTATCATTGACGAAAATTCCCGACACGATGGCATCACTGGCGACCACCGCCGAACGCGCGGTCCAGTAAATGTCCGCCCGCGCACTCGCGGCGCGCGAGAGGCCAATCGATCCCGCGAGGCGCGTGGTCACGCCCACCGCGACCGCGGACATGAGCGCCACGATCATCATCACCGTCAACAGGGTGGCGCCGCGTTCTGACCCGCTCATGCGCCGCTTCCCACGCAAAACGACTGCACCAGCAGATCTTCGCCCACAAATTCGACCGTCACCTCGACCAGATCCGGCGTCCCCCTCAGTGTGGCCGGCCAATCATCCCGCCACACCCCGTTGGTGTGAAACCGGATACGGATCTTTTCGACATCCGACAGCACGACACGGTCGACGAACGGTGTCGCCGCCACGGGGTTCGCGCGCAACCAGGCGCGCCGCACCACCGACTGCTTTTCGAAACGGTAGGCAACGGGCTGCAGGTCGCTGCGGGCGTCCAGCTGCTCCGGGTTGGGCCAACCCGACCGTGTAAGGACGAACAGCAGTTCGTTCGACAAAGTCGTGCCCGCGGTCGGGGTCTCGATCTTCGAAACGATCTGGCCAAAATCGTCCTGCAGCAGCGCCCGCGCGATCTCAAGCTGCTCGACGGCCGCCACCTCCTCGCGCACCTGGGCACCTGCCGACATCGTCTGGATGAGCAGCGACGACCCGGCGACGCCAATCATCGCCGTGATGGCAAGGGCAACCAGGACTTCAATGAGGGTGAATCCACTCGCCTTGCTCAACTTGGATTTCTCCGCACCAGAGCCGAGCGGGACGCGATGATCTGACCCGTTTCCTGGTTCGACACCTCGACCCGGATGGCCGCGATGTCGTTCGATTGAGTTGGCAAGATCGCCGCGCTCCACTCGAACGCACGGCCTTTCTGGTGCTCGACACCGGCGAACGGGCCCTCCACGGTATCGAGAAGCCCCACGGTCGCATCCGCAATCACATTGTCGGCAACCACCCCGGCCAGAAACCGCTGCTCGATATGCCCCGCACCCGCCAGGGTCTGCGTCATCAGCTGAACGAGCGGAATCGCCGCAAGGCTGAACACCGCCATCGCGACGAGCACTTCGATCAACGAGAATCCGGAGGCGCGGTGTCTATCCATCACGGTTTTCCGTCGTCGTCGATCCATCCGCCGCGACGCTCACGCGCCAGGTCTCGCGCTGGCCGATCAGATTGATCTCGCCCGGAAGGACAATCCCGGTCCGGTCCGCGACGATCCGGACCTTTCGATCCTCATCGCGCGACAAAGCCGGCCGGTTCGCCGTCTCGGCGCGAACGGACCTTCCAAGCCGGACCGGACGGACCGGCAGGTCCTGCCAGTCCCCGTTGCGCCAGGTCTGCATACGGATGGACGACGGCCCGACGAGCAGACTGCGCGTCTCGCCTGTCAGCACAGCGCCGTCAACGAGTTCGGTCACGAGGGCCGACAACCGCGTCGCAGCAGCGGCGGCAGGATCCGGTTGCCTCGGCGCCGCCAGAATGATCGCGGTACTGGCCAGCGCCATGATGAACACGGCGACCAGCAGTTCGACGAGCGAGAACCCGCCTTCCCGAGGATCCGGACGCCGCGCGGTCACGTCAGTAGCCCCAGTTCCCGATATCGTCGTCGGTATTCGGGGTGCCGTCAGGTCCGGCGGAGAACAAGTCGAACGCCCCGCTCGAGCGCACCCCCGGGACGGTGTAGACATAGTCATTGCCCCACGGGTCCTTTTGCACGCGCTTCACATAGCCGCCGGCGCGGAACCGTCCGTCCGAGTTTGCAGGGGCCGTCTTGAGGGCAGCCAGCCCGCCTTCGGGCGAGGGATAGCCCTGCATGTCGAGGCTGTACATTTCGAGCGCCGACTCCAGCGCGGCGATGTCCGCATTGGCCTTGGCGACCCTCGACTGGCCACCCACCGGCGCCACGTTCACGATCACCAGCGTCGCCAGCAATCCCATGATGAACACGACGACCATGAGTTCGACGAGCGAAAATCCCGACTCGCGGTTTGGCGCCGCCTGTTCCGGGTTCTGAGACATGCAAAATTCTCCTTAGCTTACAGCCAGAGTGTTGAGTTGCAGGACCGGCAACATGATGGAAATCACCACCAGTCCAACGACAGCCCCGAGCACGACGATGATGATCGGCTCGATCAGCGCCAGCAGTGTCGCAGAGCCGGTTTCGAACTCTTCATCGAGAAAGTCCGCGGCACGGCCCATCATGCCCGCAACGTCTCGTCCGGCTTCACCGCTGGCGACCATGTGCACCATCATCGGCGGAAAGACCTTTGTGGCGCGCAGCGCGGCCGCAAACGAACCGCCCTCGCGCACGCGCTCGGCAATCTGGTCGGCGGCACTGGCAAAAACAGCGTTTCCTGCGGCGCCCTTCGCGCCCGACAGGGCGTCCAGCATCGTGGCGCCGGATCCAGACAGAATGGCGAAAACCCGTGCGAACCGGGCCGCCGCAACGGTGCGCTGCAAACGACCTGCGAGCGGCAGCCGCAGCATAAGCGCATCCCGCTGCAGCGCCAGCCTGGGCGTGCGAAAGGCCTGCACGAGAAGAAACAGTCCGGCGCCCAGCACGATGAGGATGATCAGCCCGTCATGGCGCAGCGCGTCCGACAGGGAAATCACGATCCGTGTGACCAGAGGCAGGTTCGCCTCGAAGAGGTCAAACTGTTCGACAAGCTTCGGCACGATCACCAGCATCAGCGCCACGACCATGCCGAGCGCCATCAAGCCGAGCAGCGCCGGATAGATCAGCGCGGCCTGAACCTTGCGCGACAACCGATAGCTGCGCTCGAGGTTGGTGGCGAGACGCTCGGTCACTTCGCCCAGACGGCCGGACATTTCTCCGGCGGCGGTCACCGAACGCACCAGCGGAGAGAATGCAGACGGGGCGACCTTCATTGCGTCGGCAAGGCGCGCGCCGCCGGTGACTTCCGACCGGACCGCATGCAGAACCCGCTGAACGCCCGGCGCCGATTCATTGTCGGCTGCCGCCGAAAGCGCCTGCTCCACCGGCATGCCGGAATTCAGCAGTACCGCGAGCTGGCGCATCAGCATGACGCGTTGGTGAGACGTGATCCGGCCAAAGGCCCTCGAGGCTTGCGGCCCGGTATCGCTGATCGGGTTGAGGTCCACCGCGAGCAGCTGGCGCAAACGCAGTTCGCGGCGGGCGGCGCGGGGCGTGTCGGCCG
>JBGSOU010000437.1:0-2984 GCA_041739025.1 Hyphomonas sp. | reverse complement strand
GAGCCGGCCCCGTTCGAAGGCGGCCTGCGATCGATCCGTCAGGAGCCGGCCAAACGGAAAACCGGCCGCTTCGGGCTGCAGGCCGAGGCGCGTGGCCAGTTCCGGATCGCGGACCAGTTCGTTCTGGGCGACCGTGGTCAGCGTGCGGTCGACTTCGCGCGCAATGCGCCGGGGGGTACCCTCCGGGTCGGCATCACCCGAACACGCCGTAAGGGCAATAGAAAGCAGTATGGCGCCCGCGAAAGCGAGCCCGCCAGATCGGCCGGTTTGGATCTTCAGGCGCATGACACTTTTTTCACGGTACTTGCGTTGCAGTTGAGCCCGGTTCGGGTGTTGTGGCCAGTGTATATTTCCGGTATCGCTCCCGCCAAATTCTAAGGAGTGAAGCCCCGTGACCATGCCCACCGCTACCGGCGGACAATCGCCCATCACCGGACAAGTCCTGTTCTACAAGCAGCCGCAGCCGCTTTCGGCGGAGCATCATGGCGGCCTGGGTGTGAAACAGGTTGCGCAACCGTTCGCGTTCCTGCGCGAAGCGCACGCCGTGCCGGTCACGGTCACCGAATTCGGTGTCTGCGCCGCGTCCTACCCGATCATCTTCGTCGGGGACGAGCGCACGCCCGTCGCCGTGATGGGCGTTCGCCAGGGCCAGAACCTGTTCGTCGACAACAATGGCATGGTCTTCGAAGACTATTACATCCCGGCTTTCGTCCGCCGCTATCCGTTCGTGTTCGCCGCCGACGAGTCGTCTGACCGTCTGCTGCTTTGCGTGGACCGCGCCGCCCCGATGGTTTCGAACCAGCCGGATGTGGCCTTCTTCGAGAACGGCCAGCCCAGCAAGTTCACCAATGACGCCATCGAGTTCTGCAAGGAATTCGAACGTCAGCGCCGCGCGACCCTCGATTTCGTCAAGATGATCGCCGCGATGGATCTGTTCGAACAGAAGACCGTCGTCTTCCAGCCGCGCGACGCGCAAGGCAACGAAGTTGGCCCGCAGCAGAAGGTCGCCGATTATTGGGCAATCTCCGAAGAGCGGCTGAACGCCCTTCCGCCCGAGAAGTATCTCGAGCTGCGCAACAATGGTGCGCTCGGGGCGTGCTACGCGCACCTCGTCTCGCTGCTGAACTGGTCGAAAGTGATCCAGCGCGCGGTCCGCACCCCGCCGGCTGGCCAGGCCGTCGCCTGAGGGCAGCGGCAGGCGCCTATCCCCGTCTGACGGTTTTTGAACGGCCCTCCCTCGCGGAGGGCCGTTTGCCGTTCTGGCCGAGGTGCGGCATCACGATGAGGCGACCGGGGGTTT
This sequence comes from Hyphomonas sp., assembly GCA_041739025.1. Taxonomy (GTDB): domain Bacteria; phylum Pseudomonadota; class Alphaproteobacteria; order Caulobacterales; family Hyphomonadaceae; genus Hyphomonas. The sequence goes on along the minus strand of JBGSOU010000437.1, from coordinate 1,684 downwards.
TTCCTGTGGCACGACCGGCGCATATGCTCGGGTGATAACGCATTTGGCAGGAAAACCGACACTGATGACCCGCATCTACCGCGCCGTTCTGGCCGCATTCGCGGGCCTTCTGCTGCTGGCCCCGGCGGCGTCTGCCCAATGGGAGGCCTCGGGCCGGCGTGCCAAAGCGGAACTGGTCTCTGAACGCACGCGCGTTGCCCCTGGCGAGACAATCTTCATCGCGCTCAAGATGACCATGGAGCCTGGCTGGCATATCTATTGGAAGAATGCCGGTGATGCCGGCTTGCCGCCGCAGCTGATCCTCAAGGAAGGTACGACCCTCCCGGAAGGCGCGCTTGGCGAGATGATGTGGCCGCTGCCCAAGCTGCTGCCCGTCGTCGAGGGCGAGATCATGGATTACGGCTATGATGATGAGGCCGTCTTCGCCCTGCCGCTGACCATTCCCGGCACAGCGTCGGGCGAGGTCCGCATCGAGGCGGTGGCGGATTACCTGATCTGCGAATCTGTCTGCGTTCCCGAAACGGCCGCCGTCTCGCTGGTGCTGCCAGTCGGCGCGCCCGAGGTCGATGTGGCGGGCGGGGATCTCATCGGCGCCTGGATCGCCAAGGTCCCGGGCCCATTTCCCGGTGAGGCCCGTATCGACGCCGCCGCCGCGCCCTGGACCCTCAGTCTCGCGCTGGAGGGGGGCTTCCCCGACGGTGCGCGCATCCGCTTTTTTCCATCCGGTCACGAGATCCGCCATCCGGCCATGCAGCCTCAGCGCAAAGGCCCGAATGGCGCCAGCCTGATGCTGACACCGGATCCCTCCGGTGCGGTCGAGGAAACGCTGGACGGCATCATCCGCGTTGACCGGCCGGGCGCCGAACCGGCCGGTTACGAGATCCGCGCCGTGCGCGGCGAAGTGTTCCCCGGAACGGCAGATGCCGCCGCTGTCACGGAGCCGGGCGAAGTGGACGGCGCGGCCCTGAGCCTCGGCGGCTTGCTGGGTCTGGCGGCGCTGGCCTTCCTGGGCGGCCTGATCCTCAACCTGATGCCCTGCGTGCTTCCGGTCCTGTCCATGAAGGCCGTGGGCATGGTCTCTGCCGCCTCGAGCGGGCATGCCGGCGAACTCAGATCCCACGGCCTCTGGTATACCGGCGGCGTAATGGTCTCCTTCACGGCGCTCGCCGTTGCAATCCTGGCCGTGCGCGAAGCGACCGGCTTTGCGACGCTCGGCTTTCAGATGCAGCACGCGCCCACAGTGGTCGTCCTCGCGCTGATCATGTTTGCGGTCGGCCTCTGGCTGATGGGTGTTTTCGAACTTGGCGCCTCGATCCAGAATACCGGCTCGGGCCTTGCCAATCGCAGCGGCGCTGCTGGGGCCTTTTTCACCGGCGTGCTCGCCGCCGTCGTCGGAGCGCCCTGTGTCGGCCCATTCCTCGGGTTCGCCCTCGGCGCCGTGATGGTTCAGCCGGCCCCGGCGGTGGTGGTGGTGTTCCTGGCCATGGGCTTCGGCATGGCGCTGCCGTTCCTGGCGCTCAGTTTCGTGCCCGGGCTTCATCGCGTCCTGCCGAAGCCGGGCAAATGGATGGAGACGTTGAAGCAAGCCTTTGCCTTCCCGATGTTCCTGACGGCGGCCTGGTTGCTGTCCGTTGTCGCCGGCCTGGCGGGGGCAGGGGCGGTGGGCTGGACGCTCGCCGGCGCC
>JBGSOU010000408.1:0-1623 GCA_041739025.1 Hyphomonas sp. | reverse complement strand
GCGGGCACCACGATCTCGCTGCGCGTCGCCGCCCCGCGAAGCAGGTCAAGGCGCACCTGCTGGTCCGCCTTCAGCGTCAGCGCGTCCATCAACGCGGCCGGTGTCGTCACCGGCTTGCCGTCCACCGCCGTGATCACGTCGCCAGGCTTTACATCCACGCCGGGCTTCATCAGCGGGCCCAATGTGCCGGGCCGGTCCGTCTCGCCCTTCAGGATCCGGACGATCTTCACCCCGTTGCCGGCGGCCTCGAAGACCGCACCCAGGAAACCGGGCTCGCCGCTTTCCGGGTCCGCCGGCATGTCGCCCGGACGGATCTGGCTGTGCAGGATCCCCAGTTCGGCCGACATCTGGCCCAGCAGGTCGTCCAGTTCGCTGCGCGCGCCGAGCCGGTCGGCCATCGGCAGGAAATGGTCGCGCACGCCGTCCCAGTTCACGCCGCGCAGCTTGGGATCATAGGCAAAGTCCCGGTGCAGGCGCCACGCGTCAAGCACCATCTGGCGCCATTCGTCCTGCGGGTCGATGGCCGGGCGCCAGTCGGCGAGGCGGACCAGATGGCTGGACGTGTCCTCCGGAAAGTCCGCGCCCGGATCCAGGATCAGGAATGAGGACTCCGCGCCTTCGCCGGTGAGCAGGAACAGCTTGCTGCCATCTGCCGACAGCGCGAAACTTGCAACTTCATCCGCAAAGTCGGCCACTTCCGGCTTCTCCGCCGTGATCTCCAACCGCTTCAACGCCGGCGGCGTCTCGGCGCCGGTGCTCTCCAGCAGGAAGAGGTGCGTTGCGTTCGCCGCGAGGCCGACATAGTCGCCCGGCCGCACGGGCACTTCCCACAGGCGCGCCTGCACGCCGTCCAGCACGATTTTCGCCTGCTTCTCCGCCGCGTTCTCCGGCGCGTCCTTGTCCTTCTTGGTCTTCTTGTCCTTTTCGGCGGCTTCCGCCTTCGCCGCTTCGGCTTCTGCCTTCGCCTCGGCGGCCTCGGCGTTCAGCTCATCCGGCAATTCGAACGGAAAGTCCGCCGACGGATCGAGCTGCAAGGCAAACAGTTTGCCGCGGGCGCTGAAGGAAGGCCCCATGTTCCGGTCGCCCCAGGGCGCGCCGGGGGTCGGTTCGAAATTCCGGTTGGACAGGAAGTAGAGCCAGGCGCCATCTGCCGAGAAGGCCGGCGCCGAGGATTCGAACTTGCCGGTCGTCAGCACGGTCCGCGTGCGCGTCTTCGTGTCGAACAGGATCACCTGCGCCATGTCGCGGGCGTCATATCCGGTATAGGCAAGGTATCGTCCGTCAGCAGACCAGGTGAACTCCCCGAAGGCATCGTCCGAGCTGCTTGCGGTCTTGTCGATCTCCGTGCTCTTGCCGGTTGCGGTGTCGAGTTCCATCAGCTGGCCGCGCTTGGTCGTGTAGAACAGGGCGCTGCCCTTCGGGGCCGGAAACAGCCGCCAGATATAATCCTGGGCGCCGGAGGTTACCGCCTTGCCTTCGCCGCGCCCGTCGGCCGGAAAGGACCAGATCTCGCCAAACTTGCCGCCATCGATGATGGCGAACACCGTCTTGCCGTCGCCGCTGATGGCCGCCGAGCGGGCCCGGCTGCCTGCCGGGACGGCATAGTCCACCCGCCGGCGCTGG
>JBGSOU010000390.1:0-6833 GCA_041739025.1 Hyphomonas sp. | reverse complement strand
GGCATCGCCCGGGGCCGCACCGAGGCGCATCAGCAGGCCGGTCAGGGTTTCATTGCGCTCGAGGCGCCCTTCCACGTGATGCAGCGGCGGCGCGTCAGCGACGTCCCAGGCATTCACGAGGCGGGCTGCCAGGGGCAGCGGAATGGCCGCGTTGGCGGTTTGCTCAAACGGCGTCGTGGAGCGGCCTGCCATCACCAGACCGGCGATTGCGGAGGCGCTGCCCAGAACGGCGAGCACGATCAGGCTTTTGACGCCTTGGGACAACCCGGTTTTGGGGCGGGCGGCGAGGTCGGCGGGCTCGGGTGTCTCGGAGGGTGTCAAAGATCAAGTATCCTGTCGTTCTGACGCCCCCCGGCCCATGGGCTGGCACGCCGACTGCACGCTCCCCATGATCTCGCTTCCCGCTTAAGGATTAAAGAATTCTCGGCGTGAGACTTAGATGCCAAGTTAGGACTTTATGTCGTAGGAAAAGCAAGAAGCAAGCCGGTCCAGCCAGTGAATCCAGATGACGCCCCAGAACAGGGTTCGCCGCAGGACCCCGCGCCGCTGCGCCGCGGCAGCCGCATCTGGTATGTGCTGTCCGGCTTTATCGTTGTTTTTCTGGGCGGTTCGCTCCTGCTTTGGTTCCTGCGCAAGCCCGTGGCGGAGCAGGCGCTCGCGGCCTGGTGCGCTGACCGGGACCTTCAGTGTGACGCAAAATTCACCGAGCTCGACACGTCCGGAATTACCGTTTCTGCAGTCAAGGTCTCGTCCGGCGCGTCGGTGCCGGCCGAAGCCGCCGAAGTGCGCGCCGATATCCGCTGGAAGGGCCTCTTCACTCCGGAAGTCACAGGCGTCACGGTTAACGGGCTGTCCCTGCGTGGGACACTGGACGGTGCGGGCCTCCGGTTTGGCGGTCTTGAACGGCTCGTCCAGGCGGGCGGCGGCGGCGGTGCGGCCCCGCCCGTCGACATCAAGGATGCGCGCATCCAGCTGGTGACGCCGGCGGGTACAACCGATGCCACCCTGAATGTCTCCGGCACCCTGCCGCAAAATGGCCGGCTGACGATCGAGGTCGAACCTGGCGAACTCTCCAATCCGATTGCCAGTCTGCATCTGCGCGAAGCGCGTCTCGATGTGCGCGCGGTCGATGGCCAGGTCGAGGCCGAGCTGGGCCTCGGCGTCGATCAGGCGGTGCTTGCCGATTATGCGCTGGAATCCTTTGACCTGCTCGCGCGGGCCGACCTGAACGAGGCCGTTGGCAATCCTGCCGCGCTTGAATGGTCGCTTCGCGCCGCGCGCATCGCCTCGCCCAACGCACGTGCCACCGATATCCGCACATCGGGCCGCGTGGACTTCAGTGCGTTGCCCGGTGCGACGGCCGCTGAAGTGTTGCAGGAACTTGCCGGCGCCGTGTTTGAAGCCGACGCGGCGAGCGTGACGTGGAACGGCTACACGGTCGATACGCCCCATCTGGAAGGCGAACTCGCCGGCAGCGAAGGCGATGTCTCGGGGCCGCTGCTTTTGTCCACCGGCATCGTCATCGGTCCTGCCGGTTCGGCGGAGTCAGCCTCGCTCGGCGGCGAGCTGCAGAGCCGCAAGGATGGCCCGGCCGGCTTCGAGGGAGAGTTCTCCGTGAACGGAGCAGCACTCGATGCGGAACTGCGCGCCGCAACCGCCAGAGCTTTCACCCTGCCCGGCGTTCTCTCGGGACATGTAGACAGGCTTCGGGTGGCGATTGACCGGGCGCTGTCCGGTTTTGACGCGGACACCGATATCGCCCTTCGCTTTGAAGACGGCGCCTTCACCGCTGCCGCGACCGGCGAAGGCGCGCTGATGGCGGCCTCGGGTCTGCGTCTGGCCATTGCCCCGGACGCGGCCGCACCCTGGGTTCAGGTTTCAGAACCGGCTGTCACGGCGCAGGGCGCCATCAGCCTGTCCGGGGGCGGAGCCCCGGATGCTCGGCTGGATGTCGACAGCTTCACCTACATGCCGGGCGCCGTCACCCTCAAGGCAGATGCATTCGAGCTTGCCCAATGGACCGTGGGCGGACGAAGTCTTTCAGCGAAACTCGGTGCCATCCATCTCGACAACCGTCCGGCGGGCCTGCAATTCGCCGGCACGGGCGAAATCGCCTTCGCCGGGGAAGCGTCTGGCGTCCGGTTTGCGCCCACGACCATCCGGGGCGGGCTGGACGGCGCGTGGGACGAAAGCGGTTGGCGCGTCCAATCCTCCGGAGCGCCCTGCCTCTCCGTTGCGACCAAGGGTTTTGAACTGGGCGCAATTGCCGCCCAACCGGCCAACCTGACCGTCTGCCCGGTCAATGGCCGCTTCATGCGGCAAGGCAAGGTTGCGGGCGGCGCCGCTGACCTCGGCTCGGTGCGTTTGCCGTTCACCCTGCAATCGGGCTCCGGCGTGCTGGGGCTCGAGGGCGCCGTGATCGACTGGACGGCCGGACAGACCTTCGCGCTCTCCGCGCGCGCCAACACCATCGGCCTGCCGTTGGTGCTCGGTGAACGTACACTGACGATTGACGGCGCCGTGCCGCGCATCGATGTCGAAACCGGCAAGGGCCCGGCGAGGATCACCGCGCAGCTTGGCGAAACCGTCTTCGGGGGATCCATGATGCCCGCGAACGTGTCGGCGCAGGCCTTCACGTTCAAGGGCGTCAGTGCCGCCGCCGGCATCGAAGGCGACGTGGCCGGCACGGGCGTCGTGATCACCGACACCCGGAAAGATGCGCTCTACGAGCCCATCGCGGCGCAGTTCACCGGCACCGTCGGCGACAACAACCGGCTGAAGCTCTCCGGCCCGCTGAAGCTGCAGGCCCGCGGCACGCCGCTCGCCGATGCCACGCTGGATCTCAACCTGATCAGGCTCGACGGAACGGTAGGGGTGAGCACCGTGCCGCTGACGTTCCGGCCCGGCGGCCTGCAGCCGGACATGATCTCGACGCGCCTGACGGGCCTCTTCACGGATGCACGCGGCAACGTTTCCAGCCAGGCGGTCTTCGTGATCCGGGATGGCAAGATTGACGGGACGGCTGATTTCAAGGTCAGCGACTTCGGCTTCCAGACGACCCGGCTCGGACGTGTGACCGGCGTGAATGGGACAGTCTATTTCGACGACCTGATGGGCCTGACCACGGCGCCGGCCCAGGAAATGAAGATCACGAGCGTCAATCCCGGTCTTCCGTTGACGGATGGCCGGATCGTGTTCGACCTGCGCGACGAGGGCGTCCTGCATCTGGATACCGTGACCTTCCCGTTCGGTGGGGGCGAACTCGCGATTGCGCCCTTCGACTGGGCGCTGGAGGGCGGACTGCAGGCGCAGACCGTCGACGTGACGGCGAAGGGGATCCAGCTTGCACAGCTGGTCGAGATCCTGAAACTGCCGGATACGAAGGCGACCGGCACTGTCAGCGGCAGCTTTCCCATCGAGTTTTCCGGCAACCGGGTACTGATCAAGGATGCGCGTCTGCGGGCCGACAAGCCGGGCGGACGGCTGTCCTATACCGGCGGCGCCGCCGATGCGGCGGCAGGGCAGGACGCCAATGCCAGCCTCGCCTTCAACGCCTTGCGGGATCTCAAGTTCAGCGTGCTCGAGGTCGGCATCAATGGCGATCTTGCCGGGGACTTGCGCGCCGACCTTCTTCTGGCGGGTGAGAACATCCAGCCCCTCGCCATCAACAAGACCGTCACCGTCCCGGCCGGTCAGCCCTTCGAGTTTGCCATCGGCTTCGATCTGCCGATCGGCCGGATGCTGGAAAGCAATCTCGGCCTCGTCAGCCAGCAGGATGTGATCGATGCCACCATCAAACTGCTGAATGACGGCAATCCGGTTTCGGAACCGGCCGGGCCGCAGGTATCTGAATGACGCACAACGCGCTGGTCGATTGACGTTAAGCCAGCCCGTGTCATTGTCGGCGCCTGAACTCAGGAGTCTGCCGTCATGGCCTATCAGCGAATCCTGCTTGCCGCGGCCAGTGCCGCCGCGCTCGCCGCCTGCACACCGACCGTGCGGATCGAGCCGTCCGACAAGCCGATCAAGATCGATCTCAACGTCAAGATCGATCAGACTGTGCGCATTCAGCTCGACCGTGAGGTTGAAGACCTGATCGCCAGCAACCCCGACCTGTTCTAGCCCGCGAAGCCGAGGAGACATCCCATGACAGCCTTTCGCACCCTCCTGATCAGTCTCAGCCTGGCCCTTGCCGCGCTGGCCTTCGCGCCGCCCGCTGCCGCCGGTGATCCGGTCATCGACGCCGCCATTTCCGCCGGCGAAGTCGGCGAGCGCATTGACGGGTATCTCGGCGTTGTCGGCACAGCCGACGCCGCCACCGTCCGCAAGGTCCAGGACATCAACAACCGCCGCCGCGCCGTCTATGAGCAAACCGCCAAGGACAATGGCACGACCGTGCAGATCGTTGCCCAGCTGGCCGGCGAAAAGCAGATCGCCAAGCTGGCCGCCGGCCAGTTCTACATGGACGAAGCCGGCATCTGGCAGCGCAAATAGGCTTGTAACCCGCCCGCCAGGCCCTAGCTTGGCGGGCGATGTCACGCACCCGCATACTCTGGCTTATCGCGGCCTTCCTGGCCCTCGGCGCGCTCCTCTGGGGCGCGACCTTCTATTGGGAAGGCCTTGGCGCCGGTGTCACCGGGCACGGCTGGCTTGCCTATATCCTGGGCGGCGTGTTCACGCTGGGGCTCTCGGCCGGGCTTTTCGCGCTGACATTCTACAGCGCCCGCCACGGCCACGACGACATTGACCCGCCTGCGGGCAGCTAAAGGCGCCGATTTCACCAACGTCTTGCAAACCTGTCACTCAGGCTTGATTGACACGCCGGGCGGAGCACCCGATTCTGCAGCATGGCTGGAAACAATGACGGGCTGAAACCGATGAACCTCGATCCTGCGCGCTTTGCCGCGTATATCGCCGCGCGGCTGTGCCACGACATCGTGTCGCCGGCCGCCACGATGTCGCTCTCGCTGGAGATGCTCGACAGTCCGGGCAGCCCCGAAGAAAAGGCCCACAGCGAGCGCACCTTGCGCGAAGGCGTCCAGAGCGTCGCGGCAACGCTGATGTTCCTGCGCTACGCCTTCGGCTCCATGGGCCTGCAGCCCGGAACCGCCGATGCCCACCAGTTCCGCAAGCTGACGGACGATTATGTCCGCTTCCAGAAGCCGGTGCTCGAATGGGACCTCGCCACCACCGAACTCGGCTACGGCCATGCCCGCCTGATCATGAACCTCGTGCTGGTCGGCCTGACGGCCACGGTCCGGGGCGGGGTGATCCATATCCGGGTGCGCGAGGAAGGCGGGGTCAAGAATGTCGTCCTGACCTGCAAGGGCGACCGCGTGATCCTCAAGGAAGATGTCGCCCGGGCCCTCGCCGGGGACGAGCCAGAGAGCGGCTGGCGGCCGGAAAACATCCAGCCCCTGTTCGCCAAGATGACGTGCGACAATCTCGGGGGCACGCTGCACGCCAAGACGACGCCGGACGGCATCGTGTTCATGGCAACGGGGCTGCGCCAGCAGTCGGCCTGAGCGCAAAGGTAAACAGGCTGGTGAGGGTTTGTTAATATCTCTGAGGCACCCCTCTGGAGGTTGAACAGCTAGATCCAGCGGATTTTTGCGCCATGAAGACGTGTCTCATCGTGGACGACTCCCGGGTGGTCCGGAAAGTGGCGTCCCGCATCGTCCGGGACCTCGGATTTGTCGTCACCGAAGCCTCCGATGGCGCTGAAGCACTGCTGATGTGCCGCCAGTCGATGCCGGATGCGGTGATCCTGGACTGGAACATGCCGGTCATGAACGGGATCGACTTCGTCAAGGCCCTGCGCCGGGAAGAGGGCGGGAAGCTGCCCCGGGTCGTGTTCTGCTCCATCGAGAACGACGCCGAACACATCCGGGAAGCGCTGCGATCAGGCGCTGACGAGTTCATCATGAAGCCGTTCGACGCCGACATTTTGGAAAGCAAATTTGCGGAAGTCGGCCTCATCTGAAGCCTTTCTTAAGATTGGACGGCTTAACGGTAACCTTTGAGGCGCCCTGAGCCTCTCGTCGGAGCAGCCTATGCAGGAAGCCATCTTCAACGCCCTCGTGGATCTGGCCCTGAACGCCTCGGGCCAGTCCATTCCGGCGTCGAAAGCCTACCTGATCGAGGCGCGTCTCGCGCATGTGGCCCGCCGCGAGGGCTTCGGCAGCCTCGAAGACCTCGTGCATTGCCTTGAATCCCGACAGAATCCCGTCTTCCGGGCCGAAATCGCCGCTGCGCTCCTGTCGCACGACACCTGGTTCTTTCGCGAACCGGGCTCGCTGGAGGCCGTGGTCCGGTCGAAACTGCCGGACCGGGTGGCCGCCTCGCCGTCGGGCCGGATCCGGGTCTGGTGCGCCGGAGGCAGCACCGGACAGGAAGCCTATTCCCTGTCGATGCTGCTCGAAGACGCCCCCCCTCCGGGCCTCGCCGGCGCCAAGGTCGAAGTCCTCTCGACCGACCTCTGCAAGGTCGCAACCGAAAAGGCGCGCCTCGGCACATTCGGCCATTACGAAGTGCAGCGCGGCCTCTCCATCCAGCGGCTGCTGAAGAACTTCACCCGGCTCGAGTCCGGCTACTGGCAGGCTTCCGAAGCGCTGCGCAGCCGGGTCAGCTTCCGCGTCCACAACCTGCTCGAGCCTGCGGGCGGGCTCGGCAAGTTCGACATCATCCTTTGCCGCAACGTGGTTACCGAAATGGCCCGTTCGGCCCGGGTCCGCGTAGCTGAAAACCTCGCCAACCAGCTGGCGCCGGGCGGCCTGATCCTGCTCGCCCAGGGCGAGTCCCTGCACGGCCTCAGCGAACGTCTCGAACCGGCC
>JBGSOU010000377.1:0-6079 GCA_041739025.1 Hyphomonas sp. | reverse complement strand
TGCCCTTGCTGCCACGGCGGCCTGTTCGTCCTCCGGCAATTCCGGTTCGGGCACGCCCAACGAATTCCGCGTTGTCACCAAGGCGCCGCTCAGCGTGCCGCCGGAATACAGCCTGCGGCCACCGAAAGCGGGCACAACGATCCCGGCGGAAGTGGAAGCGGCCGCTTCGGGCGTGACCACGGCCTTCGGAACAACCATGGGCGCCGATGCCAGCGCATCGGAAAAGGCGCTTGTCGCCGCCGCCGGCGCCAACGCCGCAAACCCGGCCGTGCGCGCCCAGGTCGATTACGAAGAATCCAAAACGATCCGCAAATCGGCCAGCATCGGTGACCGCGTGATGTTCTGGCGCAAGGACAAGCCGGAAGACGCGGCGGCCGCAGCGACAGACAACGCGACCGGCGATCAGGCCGTCACCATCGAACGCACCAGCGGCGGCCCACGCATCCGGCTTCCGGGCACCTGAGCCCCGCCAAACCGTATCAAAACCCAAAGGAGGACGCCCATGAAACGGACCCTCGCCGCAGGGCTGTTTGCCCTGCTTGCTTCCAATGCCGCGGCTGAGGAAGCCGTCTGGGCGCCGTCGACCTTCACGCTGGACAACGGCATGGAGGTCGTCGTGATCCCGGATCACCGTGCCCCGGTTGTCACTCACATGGTCTGGTACAAGGTCGGCGCCGTCGATGAGGCGCCCGGCAAGTCCGGCATCGCGCACCTGTTCGAGCACGTGATGTTCAAGCAGACCAAGAATATCGGCCCGGAAGAGTTCACCTCCATCGTCCAGCGTTCGGGTGGCCAGCTGAACGCTTTCACCAGCTGGGACTATACGGCCTATTATGAGCGCGTGGCGAAACCCCAGCTCGGCAAGATGATGGAACTCGAAGCCGAGCGGATGGTGAACCTGCTGATCGACGACGATCCGAAAGGCCCGTTCATTTCCGAGCGCGATGTCGTCAAGGAAGAGCGCCGCCAGCGCATCGACAACAATCCGAACGTGATCCTGCAGGAGAAGGTGCTCGGCGCCTTCTGGAAAGGGCATCCGTACGAAATCACCGTTATCGGCAAGATGGAGGAAGTCGCCGCGCTGACCCCGCAGGACGGCCTCGAATTCTATCGCCAGTATTACAGCTCGGAGAACGCCATCCTCGTCGTCGCCGGCGACGTGACGCCGGATGAAGTGCGCGCCCTCGCGGACGTTCACTACGGCACGCTCGCGCCGACCGGCACGGCGCAGACCGGGCGCAAATGGATGCCGGTTGCGCCATTGACCGAAACGCAACTGATCACGCACGCCGATCCGAAAGTGCGCCAGCCCGTCTGGAGCCGCTATTATCTTGGCTATTCGCAGAAGCGGGAGCCGGCGGACGCGCTCGCGCTGGATGTCGGCCTTGAAATCCTTGGCGGCGGCATGACCAGCCGGCTCTACCAGTCTCTGGTCGAGCGCCAGCAGATCGCGATTTCCGCCAACACCTACGCCTGGACGACGCTGCATGATCAGGGCCCCGCCGTGATCAGCGCCAGCCCCGCGCCCGGCATTGCGCTCGACGCCCTCGAGACCGCCGTGATGACGGAAATCGAGCAGGTGCTCGCCGGAGGCTTCACCGAAGCCGAAGTCGTCCGTGCCCGCAACAAGCTGGCCGCCGATGCCATCTATGCCCGCGACAGCCAGTCCGGCATGGCCAACATGTTTGGCGGCTGGCTCGCCATCGGCGGGTCGGTCGACGATATCCTGACCTACCCGGATCAGGTCCGGGCCGTCACGCCGGAAGCGGCGCTCGCCGCCGTGCGGTCCGTGTTCGCGCCTGAAAAGAGCTTTATCGAAGCCCACCTCCTGCCTGCCGAAGGAGACCTCTGATGCGCACGACCAGATTCCTCATCGGGGCCGTTGCCCTTTCGGCGCTCGCCAGTTGTTCGACCGTTCATGGAGGGATGCACAAGCCTGCGCCCGGTGAAGCCGAAACCCTCGTTCCCGCAGAGCCCGCACTGGCGGTCACGGTGCATGAAGGCGAGTTCGCCACCATCCAGCAATTCATCACGCCGGGCGGCGTTTCGGTCTGGCTCGTGTCCGAGCCGTCGATCCCCATCCTCGCCGTGCAGATGGCCTGGAAAGGCGGCACCGCGTCCGATCCCGCAGGTCTGGAAGGGCTCAGCGAAGTCGTCACCTACAGCATGAACGAAGGCGCCGGCGATCTCGACTCGCTCGCCTTCCAGACGGCGATGGAAGACCTCAACATGAGCTTCGGCTGCACGGCAGCGTCGGAGTGGACCAGCTGTTCGGTATCATCGCTGACCGCCAATGCAGCAGACGCAATGGCGCTGGTCGCCACCGCCTTTGCAGCGCCGCGTTTTGACGAAGGCCCATTCGAGCGCTTTGTGCGGGAAGAGGAAGTCGGCCTGCAGACCCGTGAAACCAACGCCGCCTATCTGGCCTGGCGTGCGTCCTCTCAGGCTCTGTACCCGGATCATCCGTTTGCACGGGAGATGTCGGCCGAAAGCCTTGCCGCCCTGACCCCGGACATCGCCCGTGAGCAGATGCGCGCGCTGATGACCCGGGATCGCCTGATCGTCACGGCCGTCGGTGCCGTCACGCCGGACGAGCTCGCGCCCCTGATCGATCAGGTCGCGGCCGGTCTGCCGGAGACCAGCGCGGTCGCGCCCATCGCGCCGGTTGACCTTGCCTCTGCCCCGGTTGCCCAGGTTGTCGTCGATCTGCCCCAGCCGCAAAGCCTCGTGCGCTTCATGGGTCCCGGCATCGCCCGCGACAATGCAGATTTCTTCCCCGCCTATGTGCTGAACTACACGTTCGGCGGCGGCGGCTTCGAAAGCCGGCTGATGAAAACCCTCCGTGTCGAGAAGGGGCTCACCTACGGCGTGTCGACCAGCCTTGATCCGAATCCGTCCTTCCTTACCTGGTCCGGCAGCGGCCAGACCAAGAACGAGAGCGCGGGCGAGTTCATCGCGGGCGTAAAGGACGAGATGCAGACCTTGATCGATGGCGGCGTCACCGAGCAGGAACTGGCCGATGCGAAGGCCTATCTCACCGGATCCTATCCGCTCGGCTTTGACTCCAACGCGAAGATTGCGGGCCAGATGATGAGTGTGCGTCAGGACAATCTCGGCGTCGACTATTTCGACCGCCGCAATGGCCTCGTGGATGCGGTCACCTTCGAGGACGTCAACCGCGTCGCGAAGACCTATCTCGATCCGGCGCGGTATTCCTTCATCATCGTGGGCGAACCGCAAGGCATCGAAACGCCGGCCCCGGCCGAGTAAGATCCGGGCCTCCGGCGGTTCAGTCCGGCGACCGGCGCGGCGTTGTCAGGCCGGGCGCCGAGATGCTGCTCGCATGGTCGCGGCGGAAGATGAACAGTTCGGCGGGCCGCCCGCCGGTGCCGGTTTCCATCTGGCCCGTGCCGGCGACCAGCTGGGCCTTGTCCAGGGCGCGCCGGAAGTTCTGCGTGTGCAATTGCAGGCCGAGGATTCCTTCGACCGAGCGCTGCAGCGCCGACAGCGTGAACCGGTCCGGCATGAGCTCGAACACCACCGGGCGGTATTTTATCTTGCCGCGCAGGCGCGTCAGGCCGGTTGCAAGGATCCGTCTGTGGTCGGACGCCATGCTGGCCCCAAGCCGCACGCCGGTATCCGGCAGCCCGGCATCGCGCGTGCATTCGGCGACGAGCCCGGCTTCATACAGAAGCTCATAGCGTTCGAGCACGCGTTCCTCGATCCAGCGCGCACCGTCCAGCCCAAAGGCCAGACGCGCCCGTTCCAGCCGTCCGGCATTGCCCACCGCCCAGGTCTTCAGGCGCGGCGCGATCTCCGCATCCAGGATTGGCGGGCGGCGCGTGCGATGATCTTCCCACGGAAAGTAATGATACCAGTCCTGCCAGCGCGCGTCGAAGGAGGCGCCGGCCGGGCTCGCCTCAGGCGTCAGCGCGAGGTAACCGATGGAGATCACCCGCGATCCCGTGGACGTATCGGCAAGCGTGGCTTCCGGCGTGTCGCGGTCCTTGTCGCCAAACGTGTAGAGCTGTTCGACATAGCCGATCTCGAAGCCGGTCTGCTCGCGCACCCAGCCACGCAGCGACAGGTCGAAGGTGCGGTGGTTGACCGGATCGAACGGGCCAAAGGGCAGGGCGTCTTCGCCGCTGGGCCGGCGGCTGGCCAGCACGTGCGGCTCGCCCTCCTTCAGGGCGACCATCACGGCCGACAGTCCGATCAACAGACGCGGCGTATTCATCGGGCGGTCTCCTGCCGGGTCATGGCCGCCTGGATTTCGCCGAACCGCTTCAGGAACGCAGCCTGGGCTTCGGTGGGCGGCAGGGGGATCAGCTTCACGCGCCAGCCTTCGGGCGGAGCCCCGAAGAAACCGTCCGCTTCGGTGGCTGAAAAGCCGGCCAGTTGAACCGCTTCATACCAGGCGCAGATATTGTCGGCGCGCTTTACGATTTTCTTTAGGGCTGCGGGGGTGAGGGTGCGCAGGCCAAATCGGATATGCACCGCCTCCTGCAGCCGCGCCTCGACGCCCTTGTAGCTTTCACCCAGGATCGCCTTGAAGGGCGAGATCATGTCGCCGATCACGTATTCCGGGCTGTCATGCAGCAGCGCGGTCATCCAGTCGGACGGGCCGAGGCCGGGCTCCAGCTTGCGCACAAACCGTTCGACGACGACCGAATGCTCCGCCACCGAGAAGGCATGCTCGCCGCGCGTCTGCCCGTTCCAGCGGGCCACGCGCGCGAGACCGTGGGCAATATCCTCGATCTCGATGTCCATCGGCGACGGATGCGCCAGATCCAGCCGGCGGCCGGACAGCATCCGCTGCCAGACGCGGGGCGGCTTAACAGATCGCTTCACGGTGAGCCTCCATCCGGACATCCTTAAGTGATTGGTAGCACGGGTAAACAAATCCCGGCGATCCGCTTACACTCTCGCCCTCATGCGGACACCGTTTCCCAATGCCGCATTAAGGCGTTTCGCGCATACAGGTCTCAAGAAACCAGAGAGCCCCGAAGCGCCATGATTGATACCCTCGTCCACTTCCTGTCCGGCCAGTCCTTTGCCATGCTGATGCTGGGGTGCGGCACGCTGGTTGTGGTTGTGGAAGCCGTCCGGGCCAGCCGCCGGGCGCTGTGGGGCGACCTCTTCACGGAAGACTTTGAAGAATAGGCCCGTCAGTCGACAAAGTTCGCCAGCAGACGCAGGTAAGCCGCTTGGTAGGCGTTTGAATTCTCGGTGACCTGCCAGGAATTCAGCGGCCAGCTGGCGTCGAAATCCAGATACGACTTGAGCGGCGGCTGCCCATAGGGCGGCGACAGCCGAGATGTGCCGCAAGCGGCGTTTGACGTGGCGTTTCCGCACCGATCCGGGCAGCAGGCATCCCAGTTATAGGTCGGGTTCGGACCGCCCACGAGAAAGCCCGGGATCGGCGTTTCGGTGGCCCAGCTGCGATAATAGGCGCCGACCGAGGACTCAGCGCCAAACGCGCCCATGTTGGTCAGGTAGACTTTTCCCATCGGGTTTGCGCCATGCAGGTAATGCACATAGTCGAGGCCGCGCGCGGCGTACCTGGCCGCCGCGTCCGGGTCGGGCGCGAGGCGCGCGGCGTCCAGATACAGCGTGCCGGTGCGCGCCATCACATTGTTGCTGCCCCAATGCACATACTCGACCGGCACGCCGTATCCGTCGGCCGCGTCCAGCTTCAACCGGTTTGCATAGGCTTCAAGCAGCCGCGCCTGCAGCTCCGGCGGCGCCGTGGGCTGGCGGGCCAGAAACAGCGCAGCGTCCTGCGCTTCATACCGGTAGGCATCGACCTGGCCGACCTGCATCAGCGCCGTGTCCGCCATCGCCTCCTCGAGCACCGCCTGCATTGCGGTGTCGCCGGTCAACACAGACAGGTAGGCCGCTGCTGCAAACCGTTTGACGTTCAGATACTCGCCATCGACTTCCTGCTGCCCGGCGCCGAGCCCTTCGGACCGGGCTGCCTTGCTGTTGTTCTGGAAGGTGACAGCGGGATGGCGCTCGGCCCAGCTCCAGGCGGCGAGGGCGGCCTGCTTCAGGCGCGCGGCATAGGCTGCGTGCCCGG
>JBGSOU010000354.1:0-3292 GCA_041739025.1 Hyphomonas sp. | reverse complement strand
GAGAACCTGGCCGCCGAAGCGGGTCTCGACGCCGCCCGCGTGCATCCGCATGCCCTGCGCCATGCCTATGCGACCCACCTCCTGCAAGGCGGCGCGGACCTGCGCGCGGTGCAGATGCTGCTGGGACATGCGGATATCGCCACGACGCAGATCTACACCCACGTCCTGACCGACGAGCTGCAGGAATTGCTCGAAACCGCCCATCCCCTGGCCGGCTGACCCGGGCCGGATCCGCTGAAAATCGCCGATTGCGCAAGCCCCGGCGGATGCTTAGATGCCAGCCGTGCCAGCGCGTGCTGGTGTTTTCCTTCGGGGATTTTGCATGGGCCGCACCCTTCGTGCCCTGATTGCCACGCTTCTCATGGTCGAGATCGCCGCAATCTTTTTCGGAACGTCCACCTGGGCCATCCTGTCGGAACTGCATGCCAGCCAGACGGTGATCCTCGGCGGCGAGGCGGTGACCGCCGTGGTCGTGGTGATCATTGCCGTCATCGTGTTCCGGCGCGCCCTGGCCGCCGAGCGGCGGATTGACGAAGGCGTCTCTTCGTCCAGCTGAGGCTTGCCGCCGCAGGGCGGACCCGCCCTTTGACGCGGCGCAGCATGGCGCCTATTCCTTTCGCAGAACCGGAGGGGCCCCATGTCTCAGAAAACACCGCGCAATTTCTTCAAGCCGCTCGCCATCGGCGCGCCCGAACCCATGCGCGACCTGCCCGTGCGCCTCGAGCGGATGATCCATTTCGTCCCGCCCCACCTCGACAAGGTGCGCGCCAAGGTGCCGGAGATGGCCCCCACCGTGGACGTGATCCTCGCCAACCTCGAAGACGCGATCCCCGCTGACGCCAAGGACGCCGCCCGGGCCGGCGCGGTCGAGATGGCGAACATGTATGACTGGCAGGCCAAGGGCACCGGCTTCTGGAGCCGTGTGAACTGCCTGAACTCGCCCTGGTTCCAGCAGGACGTCTCCGAACTCGTCCTCAAGGCCGGCCACCAGCTGGACGTCATCATGCTGCCGAAGGTCGAAGGCCCGTGGGACATCCACTTCGCCGACCAGTATGTCGCCCAGCTCGAAGCGCAGGCGGGCCTGACGCGCCCCATCCTCTTCCATGCCATCCTCGAAACGGCCGAAGGCATGGCCCGCGTCGAGGAGATCGCCCTCGCCTCCCCCCGCATGCAGGGCATCAGCCTCGGCCCGGCCGACCTTGCCGCGAACCGCAAGATGAAAACCACCCGGGTCGGCGGCGGCCACCCCTTCTACCGCGTCATCGATGATCCGAATACGGACGGCGCCCCGCGCGCCAGCGTCCAGCAGGACCCCTGGCACTATACCCTCGCCCGCATGGTGGACGCCTGCCGCTTGGCCGGCATCAACGCCTTCTACGGCCCCTTCGGCGACATCGCCGACTCCGAGGCCTGCGAGCAGCAGTTCCGCAACGCCTTCCTGCTCGGCTGCTCCGGCACCTGGTCGCTGCACCCCTCGCAGATCGCCATCGCCAAACGCGTCTTCTCGCCGGATCCGGCCGAAGTGAAGTTCGCCCGCAAGATCCTCGCCGCCATGCCGGACGGCACCGGCGTCGCCATGATCGACGGCAAGATGCAGGACGACGCCACCTGGAAACAGGCCAAGGTCATCTCGGATCTCGCCGACCTCGTCGCCACGCGCGACCCGGACCTCGCGGCGGCGTATGCGGGGTGAACGCAGGCGTCTGATATTGGCCCTAGATAGCCGGTCGCTCGCGCGATTGCGAGCGTCTGTTTTGCGTCACACGCGTCCATACGCGCCTTGAGCGCTTGTGCAATTGCAAACAGGTCCTACGGTCCCCTTGGTTTGCAACGAGAAATCGGGGGACACGCGCATGCTGTTGCGGCGAATGACACAACACGTGAAGGCGCAGAACTGGTTCGCGGTCGGGCTCGATTTCGTGATCGTGGTCTCGGGTGTGTTCCTCGGTATTCAGATCGGCAACTGGAATGCCGATGCCGCCCTTAGTCGCAAGGCCGTGGTGCTGGAGCGGCAACTGGTATTTGAACTGGCGGATGAAGCGATCGATTACCGCTCAAGACTGCTTTATTTCCGCGACGTTCAGGCCGATGCGGAACAGGTTTTGGCTGATGCGGAAGGCACGCTGACGCTGTCTGATGAGGATTACCTGATCAAGGCATTCCGGGCGACGCAGTTCAACAGGCTTTTCAAGCGGCGCTATGCCTATGACGAAATTGTCGCGCTCGGCATTGGCTTGCGGCTTAAGGATCCGGAGATCCTGCGCGGTGCGGAGAATTATTACGCAGAAGCGTGGGTCGATGTGGCGTCTGCAGAGACCCAGTCATCGACCTATCGCCGCCTGTTCCGTGAAATCATTCCGCTCGACGTGCAGCGCGATGTGCGCCGCCAATGCGGCGATGAGAAAATGCAAAATTATGAGAGCTACGAAGCGGCTATCGTGATGTTTGAGCCCGACGCGTCCGTGCTCCAGTTTCCCTGCCAATTATCGCTTCCGCCAGAGCGCATCGCGCTCGCCGCCGCGGCAATGCGGAGCGCGGACGGTCTTGAGCGCGCGCTGCGCTATCGGATTTCAGAGCTGGAAAACACCAACGCGTTGATTGCGCTTGTGGATAAAAGCATGACGCCCTGGCGCATGACGCCCGCCGAATTTGAGGCCGCTCAACAGAAAGTGACCAAGCCATGATCCTGCGCCGACTGACCACCGCTTTCCGCAAGCAGGACTGGTTCACTGTCGCGGTGGAGACCCTGATCGTCGTGCTTGGCGTGTTTCTTGGCCTGCAGGTCAATAACTGGAACGCGGCGCGGAACGATACGCAGCGCGGCGCGGTGTTTGCCGAGCAGCTCAGAGCCGATCTCCTGGTCGAGGCCTGGAATTACGAAGGCCTCATCGACTATCTTGGCGCCGTCCGGGACAATGCCGATCGCGCGCTCGCCATTCTTGAAGGCAAAGCCGACGCATCGGATGAAGACCTCCTGATCTACGCCTACCGCGCGACACAATATCAGGGCGGGGTGCGGCAGCGTGCGACCTTCGATGAGTTGACCTCAACCGGGTCCATGTCGCTGATCAGGGACCCGGTGCTGCGGGATGCAGCCATTCTCGTTTACACGACGCCCATTATTGCACCGGCCAGCGGAGAGGGCGTGGACTCGCCCTATCGCGACGCATTCCGGAAAAGCGTTCCGGTCGAGGTGCAGGTGGCTCTGGGGGAAACCTGTGGCGACAAATTTATGGCTATCGGCGACTATGAGGGCATTGGCAGCCAGCTCAACTATGATTGCGAAACCGGC
>JBGSOU010000332.1:0-4566 GCA_041739025.1 Hyphomonas sp. | reverse complement strand
TCGGGCAGATCATGCGCGTGATCGAAGCCGCCCCGTTTCAGGCGCCCACCGAGGCGCGCGTGCGCGGCCTGATTGAAAGCGCCGCCGCGCGGATCGTACACGGGCAGGGTGACCTGTTCGCGGCGGCCCCGCACTATGAGGACCTGCCATGACCGATCCCGGAAATCCCGCCTTCCAGCGCCTGCTCCTGGATGTGCCGGTGCGCGTCGAAGTCGTGCTCGGCGAAGTGCGCCTGACGATGGAAGAGCTGTCGGCGCTGACGCCCGGCGAAGTGCTGACGATGGAAAAGCAGACCGGCGAGCCGGTGGACATCTATGTGTCCGGCCGGTTGATCGCGCGCGGCAAGCTGGTCGTGGCGGACGGCGAACTGGGCGTGACGCTGACCGAGATCGTGGACTCGCGCCCGGTCAATTGAGCGGCGCAGCAAATTAGTTGCATCTGGAACTAATTTGCCGTTCGGCCTATACTCGCCGCATGGACACCGGCTTTGCAAAGAACCGCTATCACGACGCGCCGCGCCGCGCCGATTTCACCATCGACCAGGCGTGGGAAACCTATAGCGCCGCAGAGCATGACCGGTGGGACCGGTTGTTCCGCCGCCAGCGCGAGGTGACACGGGGCCGGGCCTGCGCCGCGGCACTGGAGTCGATGGGCACGCTGGAGCTGTCGCCGTCGGGTATTCCGCACATGGGGCGATTGTCGGACCGGCTGGAGGCGCTGACCGGGTGGCGGATCGTGCCGGTGGCCGAGCTGGTGCCCGACGACATCTTCTTCAACCACCTCGCCAACCGCCGCTTTCCGGCCGGCGCTTTCATCCGGCCGGAGGCGGAGTTCGACTACCTGCAGGAACCGGACATCTTCCACGACATCTTCGGCCACGTGCCGCTGTTGGCGAACCCGGTGTTTGCGGACTTCATGGAGGCCTACGGGAAGGGCGGCCAGCGGGCGATGGAACTCGGGCAGCTGCACAACCTGGCGCGGCTTTACTGGTACACGGTGGAGTTCGGGCTCATTCAGGAGGCGGATGGTTTGCGCATCTATGGCGCCGGCATCCTGTCGAGCCCGCAGGAAACGGTGTTCGCGCTGGAAGACGCGAGCCCCAACCGGATCGGCTTTGACCTGAAACGCCTGATGAGGACGAAATACGTCATCGACGATTTCCAGCAGACCTATTTCGTCATCGACAGTTTCGACGCGTTGCTGGAGGCCTGCTACCGGGATTTCGGGACCGTCTATGCTGACGTGAAAGGCGAGCCGGACTGCGAGGCCCGGGATGTGGCGCCGGATGACCGCGTGATCACACGCGGCACGCTCGATTATTTCAAGGCGGGCGGCCGGAAGGGCTGAAGCCAGCGCGTTCGCCCGGACGCTGCTTGCCTGACCTCGAGGTCTGCACTCAACGACTCCAACCTTGGCCCTCTTGTTGCGCTTCGGAGGTGGTTGGGTCGCTTTAAAATGAGCGTATTGCGAGCCGATTTTATACGCATTGGCGCATCAACTTGAATTATACGGGTTTGCGTATAAATAGTTCCCATGCGCAAACGCGTATAAGGAGAAGAGCCTATGGCTGATCTGGTTCGAAGCCCGCGGATGGCGGGCAATCTGGTGCGCAAGGCACGCCTCGGCGCGGGTTGGACACAGGCCGAGCTAGCGGCTCGCATGCGGGTACGTCAGGCGACAGTGTCCAAACTGGAGGCAGGAGCGCCGGCGACACGTATGGAAGTGTTCTTTGACGCGTTGACGGCGCTCGGCCTCGAACTTGTCGCCGACAAGCGCGGCGGCAAGGCCGACTTTGGAGATCTCTTCTGATGGCTCGCCAGAACCGGTTCAAGCTCGCGAAGTCGCTCGGAGACAATAACCATTACCAGGTGAACCAGATCGCGCGCCGGCATCTCGAACAGACGGCGGCTGCGGCAGGCTTGCCGAGAGGCACGCTGGATGAGGTTTATGCAGAACTGGACGCGGCCATTCCGGCTGCGCTTGACGCCTTAGCCGAACTTGCGGGGAACACAATCCCGGAAGCCTTGATATCCAGTATCGGGCGGGGCGTGCGCGCCCGCCACGTGGTGCTCGGTCTTCGTGAAGAGGTACCTTAAGCCAATGGGTTTAAACATTGCCCCCATCTGCGCCGTGTTCGTGGACCAGGTGGGCGCAGTGCGGGTCAGAAAGCGGCCGCGATCCCGGCGAGTTCCCTGCGGAGGGATTTACCGTTGGTGGCAAGGTGGGTGTCGACCTCGTCATGGGTGCGCCGCCAGACCGGGACGGCGGCTTTCAGGAGATCGCGGCCGGCATCGGTCAGATAAAGGCGGCGGGAGCGGCGGTCGTCCTTGTCCGGAAGGATCTCGATCAGGCCGCGGCGCTCCAAGGGCTTCAGATTGGCCGTCAGCGTCGTGCGGTCCATCGCCAGGAAGTCTGCGGCATCACCCAGGCGGGGCGCGTCTGGACGGTTCAGCGACATCAGCAGCGAATATTGGCCGTGGCTGATGCCGAACGGGGCGAGGGCCTGGTCGAACCGGCGGGCGAGGGCGCGGGCGGCGCGGTGTACCCCAAGGCACAGGCAGCGCCCATACACTTCCTGCGTGATGCTGAGCGGCAGATCGGATCTCATGACCAATATATAAGTTGACATCAACATATCCGTCAACGAGAACAGGCGGGCAACCTGGGATCTGGAGGGGGAATTGTGATGGCCGGGCTCGAGAAGAAGGTGCGCACCTGCCTCTGGTTTTCCAAGGGCGGGGTCGAGGCCGCGAGGTTTTACGTTTCGCTGTTGCCGGACAGCCGGATCGATGCGGTGTTCGAGCATGGCAATGCGGCGGACCCGATGGTGGTGGAATTCACGCTGGCCGGTGCGCCGATGATGATCCTGACGGCGGGCCCGATGTATCGCCTGACGCCGGCCGCTTCGATCAGCGTGCTGACGAAGGACCAGGCCGAAACCGATGCGCTCTGGAACGCGCTGCTGGCGGGCGGCGGCGAGGAGAGCCGGTGCGGCTGGCTTGCCGACAGGTTTGGCGTGTCCTGGCAGATCGTGCCGGAGCGCATGGTGAGACTGTTCCATGACACCGATCAGGCCGCCGCCGCGCGGGCGCGCGACGCCATGCTCGGCATGCGCAAGATCGACATTGCCGGTATAGAAGCGGCGTTTGCAGGTCAGGAGAGCCTGACATGACACCGAACCGACGGAAGCCGGTCGCAGAGATCGCTGCGGAAATGGGCGTGAGCCTCCTGACGCCGCATTTGACATGCCGCGACTGCAGCCGGGCGATCGAATTCTACAGGCAGGCGTTTGGCGCTGAGGAGATGATGCGTCTTCCGGGGCCGGATGGGCGGCTTTTGCATGCCGCGATACGCCTCAATGGCGGCATGGTGATGCTGAATGACGAGTATCCCGAGATGGGCGGTCAATCCCCGCTCAGTCTTGGCGGCACGCCGGTGACGCTGCACCTGATGGTGGATGATGCGGACGCGGTGGCGGCCAAAGCCGTCGCGGCGGGCGCGCAAGTGGTGATGCCGGTCGCAGACCAGTTCTGGGGCGACCGGTACGGCGTGGTGAAGGATCCGTTCGGGCACCTGTGGTCGATCGCGACACCGGTCTGGCCGCCGAAATCGCCGGAAGAGATGGAAGCGGCGCGCGACGCCGCGATGCAGACTATGTCAGGAGACTGAAGATGGCTTACATTGATGGATTTGTTCTGGCGGTGCCGGATGCGAACAAGGAGGCCTACCGGAAAATGGCATCCGACGCGTCGAAGGTCTTCCGCAAGCATGGCGCGATCGGCTTTGTGGAAAACTGGGGCGAGGACGTGCCGCAGGGCAAGACGAACTGCTTCAACTCCGCCGTGATGAAGACGCCGGACGAGACGGTGATGTTCTCGTGGATCGTTTGGCCGGACCGGGCGTCGCGCGATGCGGGCAATCAGGCCGTGATGGCGGACCCCGACCTTGGCGGGCCGGGGATGCAGATGCCGTTTGATGGCGCACGGATGATCTATGGCGGGTTCGAGCAATTGTTCGGCGACGCGCTGGCCGCGCCGGGGGTGATCAACGGGACGGTGCTGCCGGTGCCTTCGGACAAGCGGGCCGACTATACGGCGGCGGCCAGGAAGATGGCCGACCTGTTCGTGGACTGCGGGGCGACCTCGGTGGTGGACGCGTGGAGCGATGATGTGCCGGAAGGCAAGGTGAACTCTTTCCATACGGCCGTGCTGAAGCAGCCCGGGGAGGACATCGTGTTCTCCTGGATCAACTGGAAAGACCAGGCGGCGCATGATGCGGGCTGGGAGAAGGCCATGGCGGATCCGCGGATGGCCGAGTTCAACCCCGCGACTGTGGGCGCCGACATGGGGCGGATGATCTACGGGACCTTCCGGCCGATTGTGGCGGCCTGACACGGGGTGCGACAATCTGGGAATGCGAGTGAGTTGCAAGTTTGCAAGGTGACCGCTAAAGCGAATGAGACACGTTCGCAATAAAAGGTTGCCCCCTCATGTTTCTTCCGCTTTCCGGAACGGCTGGCCTGCGCCGGCAACGGGCCGCGCGCCTCCTCGGCTGCGCCGCCACGCT
>JBGSOU010000330.1:0-5354 GCA_041739025.1 Hyphomonas sp. | reverse complement strand
GCGCAGACCAGCGCTGCGCAGGCGCCCGTGCCGCAGGCTTTCGTCAGCCCGGCCCCGCGCTCCCAGACCCGCAGCCGGATCGTCTGCTTGTCGATCACCTGCGCAAAGCCGACATTCGTGCCCTGCGGGAACAGCGGGTGGTTCTCCACCAGCGGGCCGATCTTCGGGATGTCATAGGCGTTCACGTCCTCGACAAAGAACACCGCATGCGGATTACCCATCGAGACGACCGCCGGCAGCGCGAGGATCGGCTTGTCGATTGGCCCGATCTTCAGGTCGACGCCGCGCACGTCCATTTTTTCCGACAGCGGAATATCGGCCCAGCCCATCAGCGGCGAGCCCATGTCCACCGTGATCAGGCCGCCCTCGGCGCGAAACGCCTTCAGCATGTCGGCTTCGGTCTGGATGGTGATCCGGTCCTTGCCGGTCTCGTTCAGGATCAGCTGGCCGACGCAGCGCGAGGCGTTGCCGCACGCATAGACCTGAGATCCATCGGCGTTCCAGATCCGCATGAACACGTCCTTGGTCGCGTCCCGCTCCAGCGCGATCACCTGATCGGCCTTCAGGTCTGCCGCGATCTGTCGTATCTGCTGCACGCTCGGCGCAAACGGCGTGGACCGCGCGTCGAAAATGGCAAACGCGTTGCCGGCACCGTTCATCTTCCAGAGCTTCATGCGATGATCTCCTAGCGAGTTTCCAGGGCTGCGGGAAGCGGCCTCAACGCCTACTTCGGCACCCGCGTCGAGACGATCCATCCGGCCAATTGAACGCCCAGCGCGCCCATCATCGCCAGCGGCATCAGCTTGTGATGCACGTTCAGCGCGGCCACCACCGACAGGATACAGGCATAGTCCACAAGGTCGCTCGACAGGAGCCAGCCGGCCGGCGCCCGGGCCCGGCGCACCTCCAGCAGCGTCACGCCGGGCCAGGAATGGCCCATGTCCGGCGGCCCGAACACGGCGAACAGGCGCTTGGGGTCCAGAATGCCTGTCATTTCGGCAAGATCCGACAAGCGCGCCTCGCCTTGCGCAATCGTACGCTTGCGCGCCGATGTGCCGACAAGGCTGACGATCGCGGAGAGGATGACCCCCAGCGCGATCGCGAATTCGGTGAACCCTGCATAAGGTGGATAGCCGCCCATCCAGCCCATATAGGGTGGCCGGCGGCGTTCGTCAGCGGGGGCACCTCAATCCCGGTCAGACCGTAGGCACGCTTCCGCCATCGATCACGAACTCCGCGCCGGTGATTGCGCTTGCCCGCGAAGACGCGAGGAAGGTGACAAGATCAGCCACTTCCTCAGGCCGCGACGGCCGCCCCAGCGGAATGCCGCCGATTGATTGCATCAGCGTCTGCTCAGCGGCGGCTTCGTCGGTGCCACTCTCGGCCGCCAACCGCTTGACGAGCGCCACCGATGCTTCGGTCGCGATCCAGCCCGGGGAGACGCGCACAACGCGAATGCCCTGCGGCGCCACTTCCTTTGACAGGCTCTTGCTGTACGTGGCCAACGCCGCCTTGGCACTTGCATAGGCGGTCGTCGCCTCGGGCAGTGGCAACACGCGCTGGATTGACGTGACATGGATGATCACGCCGCTTCCCGCATCGATCATTCCGGGCAGCAAGGCGCGATCCAGCCGGACCGCCGGAAACAGGTTCAGGTTCAGCTCTGCCTGCCAGACCGTGTCATCGAGCACCGCAAACCCGCCGGCCGGTGCGCTTGAGCCGCCTGCTACATGTACGATGACATCGGCGCCGCCCATCCGCTCACGGACGGCCCGGGCCACCTGTTCGCAGCCCTCAACCGTCGAGACGTCTGCCGCCTCGAAGTATACGCCCTCCGGCAAGTCCTCATCCGGGCGGCGCGCCGTCGTCAAAACCTGCATTCCAAGTGCGTGAAACGCCGCGACCACCGCCCGGCCCACGCCCTTCGTTCCGCCTGTCACAAGGGCGCGCTTTCCGGCCAGCCCGGTCCCGAAGCTCATGCGCGGATCTCCAGCTTCGAGATCCGGTCGCCCAGCAGGTCAAACTGGTAGCGCAGCATCACCGGGCTGCCGGGAAAATCACCCTCCACCCGCCCGAGCACCAAAACGCGCGCGCCGTCCGGCTCCGCGCTGACCGGCGTGACCGTGTACTTAGTCGCCGCCTTCGACTCGGCTTTCCAGGCGCGGATGGCATCGCGCCCCTCGTGCATACGCCGCTCGTCGATCACCGTCGCATCGGGCGTGAATAAATCGGCAACGCGGCCTGTGTCGTCGAACGCCTCGGATTGGAAGTACAGGGCGACCGGGTTGGGCATGGCAATCTGCATCGTGTTCTCCGTTTGCGGGGGCTGAGGCCCGGAAAGTGTTGCGAGACACCGGATATCGGACTAGGAGGACTTTATGGCAAGTACAGACAAAAAAGTGGGGTACGCACCCGAAGGTAAGCGCCCGGATTATACGCCCGATACCGCCGCGCATGGCGTGGAGGGCGCCCTGCAGATGCTGGAAGGCCGCTGGAAGATGACCATCCTCTTCCACCTGTTCGGTGACCGGCTGATGCGTTTTTCGGATCTCGAGCGGGCCATCCCCTCGATCTCCCAGAAGATGCTGATCCAGCAGCTGCGCAAGCTGGAGGCTGACGGCATTGTCCGCCGGATCGTGCACCCGCAAGTGCCGCCCAAGGTCGAGTACGGGCTGACCGCGTGGGGCGAAGGGCTCTGCCCGGCACTCGATGCGCTCCTGCTGTGGGCGGAGCAGCGGCCCGGTCCGCCAGACTGACGGTCAGCGGGCCCGCGGAATGGCGGCCCAATAGTCGAAATCCAGCAGCACGCCGTCGGCGTACTTGCCCGCCGTGTCGCGGTAGGCGAAGGCGCCCGGATCCTGGTCCTTCACCGCCACGAGGCGCAGGCGCAGCGCGCCGGCCGTCTCCGACAGCTCCGCCTTGCCGAGCACTTCACTCCACGCAAAAATCGTGTCGCCCGCAAACAGCGGCGAGACGTGCGTGCCGGCATTGATTGCCAGGATCTGTCCGGCATTCTCCAGCCCGTTGAAGGCCAGCGACCGGGCGATCGAGATCACGACCCCGCCATAGATCAACCGCTTGCCGAACCGGCTCGCCTTCTGGCCATGCGCATCGAAATGCACCTTGGCGGTATTCTGGTAGAGGCGCGTGGCAATCTGGTGTTCGGCCTCTTCGACCGTCATCCCGTCCACGTGGTTGATCTTCTCGCCGATCGCATAGTCTTCGTACACATGCCGGCTGCCGGCCTGCGCGAAGGGCCAGCTCTTCATTTCCGGAAAGCCGGAAAGGTCGGCCGCCGAGACCGCCGGCGGCAGGTCAGGCACCACTTCTTCCGGCGCGGGCGAGGCCGCATCGCGCTTGTTGACCATCACCCAGCGCACATAGGACATCACTTCCTCGCTGCGCTGGTTGATGCCCTTCGTCCGCACCCAGACGACCCCGGTCTTGCCGTTGGAGTTTTCCTTCACGCCGATGACCTGGCTTTCCGCCCGCAGCGTGTCGCCTGGAACAACCGTGCGCAGGATGCGCCCGTCCGCGTAGCCAAGATTGGCCACGGCGTTCAGAGAGATGTCGGCCACGGTCTTGCCGAACACGATATGAAAGGCATGCAGCGGGTCCGCGCACAGGCCCGGCAGGCCGATCGTCTTGGCGAATTCGGCGGAGGAGTATTGGGCAAACCGGTTGCCGGTCAGGGCGCGGTAGAGCGCCAGGTCTCCCTCCGTCACCGTCTGCGGTGTCGGATGGATCAGCGTCTTGCCGGGCGCGAAGTCTTCGAAGAAATGGCCGGCATTCGATTTGGTCATGGCGCTCGCATCCTGCTCTGCGGGCGCGCGGCGGGGCCGGGAAGCCTAGCTCCAGACCCGCTCCGGTACGCCCAGAATCGTCTCGGCGAACACCTGCATCTGGGGCCCGGCAGAAATCAAGGCATCGCCCGCAAGCGGCAGGCCGGCAACCAGACCCGCCGCGACAGCGAGCGCGGCCAACATGGCCTGCGCATCGGCGCGTTCCCCGAATTCCTCGAAGGCCCGCGTCCCCATCACCAGATAGGGCACGCCAAAGGCGGCAAAGGCCGCAAAGGCCAGCAGGAGTGCGGCAAGAAGAAGGGCAAAGGTCATCATCCCCGCACCCTGCCATTGCGGCGCTGAAATTTGGCGAATCCGTTCGGTGAAATTTGATCGATCACCCGTTCGCCCTGCTGCACTGCGACAAAATGCGCAGCGCCCGGCCTCAGAGGATCTCGAGCAACCGGCTGTTCGGCCGGCCGAGAACGGCCTTCTTGCCCTTCAGGCCGATGGGCCGTTGGATCAGCTTCGGGTTCTCCGCCATCGCGGCGTAGACCTCGGCATCGCTCGCCGCTTCGGACAACCCGGCCGCTTCGGCATCCTTCTCGCGCAGGAATTCCCGGGGACTGACCCCGCCCATCTTCTTCGCGATGTCCATGAGCTCCTCCACCGACAGCCGCTCCGCCGCGCTCATGTACTTGCGGACAGTGGACTTCACCCCGTTCGCCTCAAGCAGCTCCAAGCCTTTCTTGGACGAGCCGCAACCGGGATTGTGGATGAGGATATAGGTCATGGGGCGCTCCGCTGTCTGGTAGGGATGGAGTTAGGCGCGGACGGCGCTGTGTCGAGTCCCATCCTTGAAGCCCCCTCTCCCTTGGGAGAGGGGGCTACAGACTACCCCATCCCCCTGATCGCTTCGTCCATCGCCACAGTCCTGCGCGCTTCGTCGAGATGCAGCAGTTCGGTCATCTTGCCGTTGACCTTCAGCACGCCCTTGCCGGCATTCGCGGGATCCGCGAAGGCCTCGATCACGGCTTTCGCCTGTTCCACATCATGCGGGCTCGGCGCGAAGATGCGGTTGCAGTCGTCGAGCTGCGACGGGTGGATCAGAGTCTTGCCGTCAAAGCCGAGGTCGCGGCCCTGTTCGCATTCGTTGCGGAAGCCATCCTCGTTCTTGATGTCATTGTACACGCCGTCGATGGCGGTCAGGCCGTAGGCGCGGGCGGCAGCGACAGACAGCTGCAACGCCGTCTGGAAGGCCAGCCGGTCCGGCGTCATCCGGGCACGGTATTCCTTGGCCAGATCATTGGTGCCCATCACAAAGGTCGTGAGGTGCGAGCCGATCCGGGCAGCCGCAATCTCCTTGATGCCCAGAATGGCAAGCGGCATCTCGATCATCACCCAGAGGGCAAAGCCCTCGCCTGCCCCGGCGGACTTCAACGCGGCGTCGAGGCGTTCGATGTCGCGCGGGCTGGTCACCTTGGGCGCCAGCACGGCCGCTGCGCCGGCGGCCACCGCCATCTCGAGATCGGCATGGCCCCATTCGGTGTCGAGCCCGTTCATCCGCACGAC
>JBGSOU010000323.1:0-2781 GCA_041739025.1 Hyphomonas sp. | reverse complement strand
GCGCCGAGGAAGGCGTGTCGATGGCGGAAGCGGCTCTGGCCGAGTTCGAGCGCCGGCTGCGCAACGGGTCCGAGCCGAGCGAGATGGAACTCGACGGCGCGCTGCAGGCGGCCCTGTCGCCATCGCAATCGTTCAACGCGCTGAAGGGGCTGCGCAAGCCGGTTACGGCGATGACGCGCGGCCAGGCCCGGTACATCGAGCTTCTGTCCCAGCCGGACAATGCGCTGGTCTTTGGCGTCGGCCCGGCCGGCACCGGCAAGACCTTCCTCGCGGTCGCAATGGGTGTGGCCGAACTTCAGGCCGGTATTCGCCAGCGCCTGATCGTGACCCGCCCGGCGGTGGAAGCCGGCGAGAAGCTCGGCTTTCTCCCCGGTACGCTGGAAGAGAAGGTTGACCCCTACATGCTGCCGATCTGGGACTCGCTGCGCGAGCTGATGGGCCAGGAACAGATGGAACGCCGCATGACGCGGGGCGAGATTGAAGTCGCCCCAATCGCCTTCATGCGCGGGCGGACGCTGAAGAATGCCTTTGTCATTGTCGACGAGGCGCAGAACACGACCGTGGCGCAGATGAAAATGGTGCTGACCCGGCTTGGCCGCGACAGCCGGATGGTGGTGACGGGCGATCCCGATCAGGTCGACTTGCCGGGCAGCCAGCCGTCCGGTCTCAAACATGCGCTGAAGATCCTCGAACACGTCGACGGCATCGTCACCCACCGCCTGACTGCAGCCGATGTGGTCCGCCACGGGCTCGTCAGCCGGATCATCGACGCTTACGCCGCTGCGGGCGAGAGCTGAGCCCGCTATGATTGATCTCGCCTTGATCGTGGAAGGGGAGGCCTGGTCTGCCCCCGGCGATCTCGAAAAGCTCGCCCGCCGCGCCTTTGCGGCCGCGGCCCAGCAAGAGCCCGCCGAGGGTCTCGTGTCGCTGCTGTTGACCGACGACGCCGAGTTGCAGCAACTCAACCGGGACTTCCGGGGCAGGGACAAACCGACCGACGTGTTGTCCTTTCCGGCCCTGCCGATGGACCGGCCGCTGCTGGGCGACATCGCGGTCGCGCATGGCACCGCGTCGCGGGACGCAGCCCTTCACGGCAAAACATTGGACGATCACCTCGCCCATCTGCTGATTCACGGCTATCTTCATCTGCTCGGACATGACCACGAAACGCCCGAAGAGGCGGCAACCATGGAGACCAAGGAGATACGGGCGCTGGCGGCGCTCGGTATAGCCAATCCATATCTGCTCTGCGACACAGGCCCCGATGAGTGATTCTGATTCTTCCGATGCCCCGTCTTCCGGGCGAATACGCGGTTTCTTCGGCTTCCGGCGCAAGCCGACGGCCGCCGAAACAGCGGCCGTTGCCGAAGCGGCCCGCGAGGACGGCGCCCCTCAGGTCATGCGTTTGCGGGTGGCAGAGTTCGAGCAATTGCGTGTGTTCGACGTCATGGTCCCGCGCGCCGAGATCAAGGCGGTCGAGGCCGGTACCGAGTTTCCGGAACTGCTGAAGTATTTCGCCGAAGTGACCCATTCGCGTGTCCCGGTGTTCCGCGAGACGCTCGATGATCCCATCGGCTTCGTCCACATCAAGGACGTTGTCAGCGAACTGGCGAAGGACGGCGCGCTGCCCCGGCGCCCGCTGGAGCGGCTGCACCGCGAAGTGCTCTATGTCCCACCCTCGATGAAACTCGCCGACCTGCTCGTGAAGATGCAGGCCACGCGCATCCATCTGGCGCTGGTGGTCGATGAATATGGCGGCACGGACGGGCTCGTCTCGCTGGAAGATCTGGTCGAGGTGATCGTCGGCGACATCGAAGACGAACACGATGATGATGATCCCCTCTTCATCCGCCGCAGCGCCCGCCTGTGGGAAGTGGATGCGCGGATGGAGGTCGACGAATTTGCCGAAGAGTCCGGCGTCGATCTTGGCCTCGTCGACAGCGACGCCGAAATTGACACGCTGGGCGGCATTGCCGTTGCGCTGGCGGGCAAGGTGCCGCTGCGCGGCGAGATCCTACGCCACCCGGGCGGGGCTGAATTCGAGATCATGGAAGCCGACACGCGCCGGATCCGGCGGTTGAAACTGCGCCTGCCCGAGCCCCCCGCATCCCCGTCCCCCGAGGAGTAGAGTTCCATGTCCATCGCTGTCCGCAGCCACGGCTTCACGGCTCTGGGGCCCCTGCACGAGTCGCTTGCCCGGATGACAGGCTGGACGGCGGCGGGCGTTGCCGCGCTGTTCGGCGCGATCGCTGCCTTCGCCTTTGCGCCGTTTCACTTCAGCGCCGTCCTGGCCGTGTCCTTTCCGGCGCTCGTCTGGCTGATCGACGGCGCGCGCGCCCACAAGCGCTGGGGCAGGGCGGTGGCGCTGCGCGGCTGGGCGTTCGGCTCCGGCTTCTTCCTCGTCAGCATGCACTGGACGGCGATGCCGTTCCTGGTGAACCCGGCTGAAAGCCTGGCGTTCATCTGGTTGCCGCTGATCGTGTTGCCAGCCGGCATGGGCCTGATCTGGGGCGCCTGCGCCGCGATGGCCGGGGCCTTCTGGTCGGCCTCGCCCTCGCGCATTTTCGTCTTCGCCCTGTTTTTTGCGCTCGCGGAATGGATCCGGGGTCATCTGTTCGGCGGCTTTCCGTGGAACCTGCCGGGCACGACCTGGATTCCCGGCGGCGCCCTGTCGCAAGCCGCGTCGCTCGGCGGCGTCTACTGGCTCACCCTGATCACCGTCTTCGTGATGGCGGCCCCGGCGGCGCTCGTCGACACGCGGGATGCACGGGCGCTCGGCCT
>JBGSOU010000245.1:0-4212 GCA_041739025.1 Hyphomonas sp. | reverse complement strand
CCCGGCTGGTCAGCAGCGAGACGCCGGCCTGCACCAGCCGGGCGGACGTGTCGCGCTTCCAGCCCATCCGCCAGGCTTCGGCAAAGACATAGGTCTGGCGCGCCTGCACGCGGACGCGGGTGAATTCGCGGTCCAGTTCGTCATGGTCGAGCGTCAGGACTTCCGGAAACAGGCCCGCATGGGTCAATCCGTGCTCGGCCCAGAGCGGAAAGCAACTGCCGAACAGCCATTCGCGGGCTTCCTTGGCGCGGCGCAGAAGGGCACTCTTGGTCATTCTGGTGCATCCTCCCGGTTGCAGGTTTGCGCTGCAAATGGCTCGCCAATCGGCCCGCGACCCTGCTAACAGGAGCGTCCCGGCTTGGCCAGCATGGCGCGCGCCGGGGACGGAGGAAAGCACCATGCGCGACCGGATCTTCTTTCCCCTGGCGGGCCTGCTGGTCATCATGATGGTGTTCGTCGCCTTGCAGCCGGGGATCGGCCAGCTGCCGACCGGGTCGGTTGCGGGCGACGGGGTCAACTATGACCGTATCGCGATCGAAGGGCCCTACCTCAACAAGGTGATCGCGGGCGGTGAGGCGCGCACGAGAATCCAGCGGTTGCCGGACAAGCGCTATGTGCTTCAGATTGACGCCGAGGCGGACGCACTGGCCGATGCGCCGGAACTGGGTCCGCATTTCCGGCTGGCGCCGGATATCGAGGTACAGTTCTCGGGCCAGAAAATCCGCGTAACCGTGCGGGCCCGCCCGGCGCTCGACCAGGGCGCGATGGAAATGCGGGTGAACTATTCGACCGGCCGGGCAGGCGAATCGGGATGGCACGAGTTCGCCCTGCAGCCGGACTATGCCGATTTCAGCTTCGAGTATCAGGTGCCCCTGGCGACCGGGGAACAGGCGGTCGACTATGTTGCCGTGCGCCCGGTTGTGCCGACAAAGCGGCGCGGCATCCTGGTCGAAAGCATCGTGCTTGAACGCCTGCCTTGAGCGGGTTTGCATTGCGCGGACGCCTTGATTATCAAACCTGCTTCCCGCTCGCCGCCCCCGGCGAAGACGCAGCCCCCAGATGAGGACCTCTCATGCGCATCCTTCTCGCTTCGATTGGCGCTGTGGCGCTCGCTGCCTGCGCGACAGGCCCAACCCCGGAGACCTCTGTGACCGCTGAAACACCCCCCGCGACAGTGGCCTTTGATCCCGATTCGCACCTCTGGCTCGAAGAGGTCGAAGGCACCGACGCGCTTGCCTGGGTCAACGCGCAGAATGCCCGCACGCTGGCCGACCTGGAAGCCGATCCGCGCTATGCCGGGTTCGAGGCGGCCGCCCTCGACGCGCTGAACTCCAGCGAGCGCATTGCGTATGGCACGGTGCGCGACGGCCTCGTCTACAATTTCTGGCAGGATACGGTGAATGTGCGCGGCCTGTGGCGGCGCACCACGCTCGCCAGCTATTCGGCCGAGACGCCGGTCTGGGAGACCATTCTCGACTTCGACAAGCTGGCCGCCGATGAAGGCCAGAACTGGGTCTACAAGGGCGCAGACTGTTTCCGCCCGAAAGACGGCGGTTCGCTTCGCTGCATCATCTCGCTGTCGAATGGCGGCAAGGACGCGGTGATCAACCGCGAGTTCGACCTTGAAACGAAGTCGTTCGTGGACGGCGGGTTTGTCACGCCGGAGGCCAAGCAGGGCCTCGCCTGGGCAGGCGGCGACACGCTGCTGATCGCCACCAACTGGGGCGACCAGACCCTCACCGAGTCCGGCTATCCCTTCATCGTGAAACGCTGGCAGCGCGGCACGCCGCTCGAGGCCGCCGAGGAGTTGATCCGGGGCACGCCCAGCGATGTCGGCGTCTGGCCGATGACGATGAAGCTGGAAGATGGCCGCATCCTGCAAGGCGCGGTGCAGGCCGAGACCTTCTTCACCTCGAAGTATTTCTGGTTCCCGGACGGTGAAACCGGCGCGGTTCAGTGGCCCTTGCCGCCGATGGTGTCGGTCAATGGCATCTACAAAGGCCAGTTCCTGTTCTCGCTGCAGCAGGACTGGGCCCCCGAAGGACAGGACGCGTTCCAGGCCGGCGATCTGGTCGCGTTCGATCTGGACAGCTTCCTGACCACACGGACCCTGCCGAAGGTGGAGCTGGTCTTCCGCCCCTCCGCGACGCAGGCGGTAGACGGTGTGGCCGTCGCCAAGGGCGCGGCGCTGCTCGCGATCAGCGACAATGTCGTGGGCAAGGTGCTGCGCCTTGAGCCCTCCGCCAGCGGCTGGACCACAACGCCGATCTCCCTGCCGGGCTCCGGTCAGGTCGGGATTGCGTTCGCCGACCAGGACGAGACGGCGGTGTTCCTCAACTATGAGGACTTCCTGACACCGTCCTCGCTGTTGAACTATGACATTGCCAGCGGTGCGGTGACGACGCTGAAGAGCCTGCCGGCGAAGTTCGACACGGCGGGCCTGAAGGTCGAGCAGTTCTTCGCGGCCTCGAAGGATGGCACGCAGGTGCCGTATTTCATCGTCCACCGCGAAGACATGAAGCTCGACGCGTCGACGCCGACGCTGCTTTACGGCTATGGCGGCTTCCAGGTGTCGATGACGCCGGGCTACAGCGCCGTGATGGGCCGCAACTGGCTGGAGCAGGGCGGCGCCTATGTGCTCGCCAACATCCGTGGCGGCGGCGAGTTCGGTCCGAACTGGCACCAGGCCGGCCTGAAACAGAACCGCCAGCGCATCTATGATGACTTCATCGCGGTGGGTGAAGACCTCGTGGCGCGGGGGATCACCGCGCCGGAACATCTCGGCATCATGGGCGGCTCGAATGGCGGCCTGCTGATGGGCGTGATGCTGAACCAGCGGCCGGACCTCTGGAACGCCGTCGTGGTCCAGGTGCCGCTGCTCGACATGCTGCGCTACCACCTGCTTCTGGCGGGCGCGTCCTGGGTCGGCGAATACGGCTCGCCGGATGTGCCGGAAGAGCGCGCCTTTCTCGAGACGATCTCGCCCTACCAAAACTTCGATGCGTCGAAGCCGTACCCCGTGCCCTTCTTTGTCACCTCGACCAAGGATGACCGGGTGCACCCCGGCCATGCCCGCAAGATGGCGAAACGCTTCGAGGAGGCCGGCCTGCCCTTCCTCTATTTCGAGAACACCGATGGCGGCCACGCCGCAGCCGCGGACCAGACCGCAAGGGCCAAGCGCTCGGCGCTGGAATACACGTATCTGGCGCGGCGGCTTTTCGCGGAGAGCGAAAACTAGGCGCGCCCAACAGAATTGTCCGGGTGCGCAGGGTGTGGCAGGCTGATGCCATGAAACTCGACGCACCCGGTCTTGAGGTTGCCGATGTCCGCCTGGATCTCCTGACGGACGCCCACCGGGCCGCGCTGGCGGCGTCCGGCGCCGTGGAGGCGATGTGGGACTGGATGCCGGTCATACCCACCGGCACCAATTTCAAGGCCTATTTCGATCACACGCTGGCCGATGCCACCACCGGAAGGTCGGTGCCGTTCGCGGTAACCCGGATTTCGGACGGCGCCTTCGCGGGCGTCGCCGCCTATCTCGACATTTCCCGCACGCACCGGCGCCTGCGGATCGGGTACCAGTGGCATCCGGAGGCGATGCGCAGCGGGGTTGTCCCGGCGGCCACCGCGCTGGCGCTGATCACAAGGGCCCGGCTTTGCCGCATCCGGCGGATCGAATTCCAGATCGACGAAGAGAACCTCGCGGCCACCAAATCGGTCGAACGGCTCGGCGCGGCGCGGGAGGGCGTGATGCGCAGCTACATGCGCGCCGCCAAGGGCACCTGGGCGAACATGGCCCTCTATTCCCTTGTGGACATGGAAATCCGAACTGCCATGACGCTGCTGCAGGACCGGGTCCAGACCCTCCAGACGGCTTGACCTGTGGAATACAGCGTGCTTTACGGCCCCCACATCTCGCGCAATTTGAGAAGCGCGCCCTGACTGGCCCATGAGGCAAGCGGGGCCCCCCGCCCGGCGAAGTTTCGCTCAGCGGGGCTTTTCGGCTTTGCGCGTCATGAGGAGACGGAAGCGATGTTCGACGCCCTGAGCGAACGCCTTGGCAGTATATTCGACGGCCTGACCGGGCGCGGCGCGCTGTCCGAAAAGGATGTCGGCGAAGCCCTGCGCGAAATCCGGGTGGCCTTGCTCGAGGCCGACGTGGCGCTGCCGGTGGTGAAGGACTTCATCGACAAGGTGCGCGTGCGCGCCGTC
>JBGSOU010000535.1:0-5002 GCA_041739025.1 Hyphomonas sp. | reverse complement strand
CGAGCGGTCGATCTCGAGGCTGGCGCGGGTGGCCGGATCGATCAGAAGCGCGCTGGCCTGTTCTGCGCGCCGCGGCACGGACAAGCGCGCCGGACTGCCAGCCTGGGTGAGCTTGACATAGTCGAGCAGCAGCCCGGCGGCGGCGAGTTCGGCCTTGGAGAATTCGCCGAGGCCGTCGAGCGCGGCGACATTGTAGGCCTCCTTGAGAAGCGCCTCACCGGATTTGGCGGTCGCCGCCCGCGCGGGGCGTTCGGTAACCGGTGTCGTGAAGAGTTCGCCCAGCGCGGCAAGCGCCGGACGATCACGGTCGCCTTCGGAGAGGACCAGCTCGCTGAGCGGCCAGGCCAGCAAGGCGTCGCCGATCCGGGCAGGATCCAGCACCGCGAGTTCGAACAGACCGGTCGAGACATCGCACACCGCCAGCGCCGCTTCCCCCTGCCCCGTGAAGGCCAGCGCCGCCAGGGCCTGGCCCTGCCTTGCGGGCAGCAGCGTTTCCTCGGTCAACGTGCCGGGCGTAACGATCCGGACGATTTCGCGCCGGACGATGGATTTGGACCCGCGCTTGCGCGCCTCAGCCGGGCTCTCGGTCTGTTCGCACACCGCGACCCGGCAACCGGCCTTGATCAGGCGCGCCAGATAGCCCTCAGCGGCGTGGTAAGGCACGCCGGCCATGGGAATCGGCGCCCCGTCATGTTCGCCGCGCGAGGTGAGCGTGATGTCGAGAACCCGCGCCGCCGTGACGGCATCATCGAAAAAGAGCTCGTAGAAATCGCCCATCCGGAAGAACAGGAGTGCATCGGGGTTTGCCGTCTTGATCGACAGGTACTGCGCCATGAACGGCGTCGGTTCGGCAGCATCCGGTTTGACGGGCGGGGATTTGGAGGCGGTATCCGGCATGGCCCGGCACGCTAGCCTTTGCCGGAGGGATTCGCAAAGCCGCCACCTGCGCGTGTGCGGATTTGACTGTTGGCAGGCGCATCGCGGCGGCCTAGACAGGAACAAGCCCCCGTTCAACCGAAACAGAGCCCAAATGACCACGCAGCGACCGAGCATCACCGACCAGGAAGCCCTCGACTTCCACTCGCAGCCTACCGCAGGCAAGATCTCGATGAACCCGACCAAGCCCATGGGCACGCAGCGCGACCTGTCGCTGGCCTACAGCCCGGGCGTGGCGATCCCCGTGCTCGCGATCGCGCAGAACGAAGACCTTGCCTATGACTACACGTCGAAGGGCAACCTTGTGGCCGTGATTTCGAACGGCACCGCCATCCTGGGCCTCGGCAACCTCGGCCCGATGGCGTCCAAGCCGGTGATGGAAGGCAAGGCCGTGCTGTTCAAGCGCTTCGCCGACATCGACAGTTTCGATGTCGAGGTGAACACGACGGACGCCGAGGACTTCATCCGCACGGTGCGCAACATCGGCGCGACCTGGGGCGGCATCAACCTCGAAGACATTTCCGCGCCGGACTGTTTCATCATCGAAAGCCGCCTGCGCGAAGAACTCGACATTCCGGTCTTCCACGATGACCAGCATGGCACGGCCATCATCGCCGCCGCCGGCCTGATCAACGCCTGCCACATTACCGGGCGCAAGATGTCCGATGTAAAGGTCGCCATCTCCGGCGCCGGCGCTGCCGGCCTCTCGGTGGCCGGCCTGATCCGGCACCTCGGCGTGAAGGGCGAGAACATCCTGATGTGCGACACGGCCGGCGTGGTCTATGAAGGCCGCACCGCCAAGATGGACCAGTTCAAGTCCGCCTTCGCCGTCAAGACCAAGAAGCGCACGCTGGCCGAAGCGATGGAGGGCGCCGACGTGTTCCTCGGCCTTTCGGTGAAAGGCGCCGTGACCAAGGACATGGTCAAGTCGATGGCGAAGAACCCGATCATCTTCGCGATGGCCAACCCTGATCCGGAAATCACGCCGGAAGACATCAAGTCCGTCCGCAGCGATGCGATCATCGCAACCGGCCGTTCGGACTATCCGAACCAGGTCAACAACGTGCTCGGCTTTCCCTACATCTTCCGCGGTGCGCTGGATGTCCGGGCCCGGAGCATCAACGAAGAGATGAAGGTGGCCGCCGCGCAGGCGCTGGCCGAACTGGCGCGCGAAGACGTGCCGGACGAAGTGGCGGCCGCCTATCACGGCGCCCGCCCGTCCTTTGGCCGCGACTATATCATCCCCTCGCCCTTCGATCCCCGCCTGATCAGCTTCGTGCCGCCGCTGGTGGCGAAAGCCGCGATGGAGTCCGGGGTTGCGCGCAAGCCGATCGCCGACATGGACGCCTATCGCCGCAGCCTCGTACGCCGCGCCGATCCGTCTGCAGCCTTCCTGCAGGGCGTGCAGGCGCGCTGCCGCGAAGTGCAGCGCCGCATCGTGTTTGCCGAGGGGGACGAGCCCGCCGTGGTGCGCGCCGCCTGGAGCTTCAAGAACCAGGGCCTTGGCCATCCGATCCTGATCGGGCGCGAAACTCAGGTTGCCGAAACGATGGAGCAGATGGGCGTTCCCGCCGGCTCGCTCGACATCATCAATGCGCGCCTTTCCGACAACAACCCGGTCTATGTCGACATGTTGTTCGAGCGTCTGCAGCGCAAGGGCTATCTCAAACGCGACGTGCAACGCCTGGTGAACCAGGACCGCAACGTGTTCGGTTGCTGCATGCTGAAGAACGGTGACGCCGACGGCATGGTGACCGGGGTGACGCGCAATTACGACGCGGCCCTCAAGGACGCGATGCTGGTGCTCGACCCGATCCCGGGCCAGGCCGTGATCGGCATGTCGATGGTGATCAACATGGGCAAGACGATCTTCATTGCCGACACGAGCGTCAACGAATTGCCGGATGGCCAGACGCTGGCCAGCATCGCGCTGGAAGCCGTACGCGCCGTGCGCAGCGTCGGCTTCTCGCCGCGCGTCGCCTTCCTGTCCTACTCGACTTTCGGCAATCCGATGGGCGAACGCGCCGACAAGGTGCGCGACGCGGTGGCCATCCTTGACCGCACGCCGGGCATCGATTTCGAATACGAAGGCGACATGAACGCCGATGTGGCGCTCAACCCGAACCACAAGCTGCTCTACCCGTTCTCGCGCCTCACCGGGAAGGCCAACGTGCTGGTGATGCCGGCCATTCATTCCGCCTCGATTGCGACAAACCTGCTGGAGCAGATGAGCCGCGCGGTGGTGATCGGGCCGATGTTGCTGGGCCTTGAAAAGCCGGTTCAGATTGCGTCACTCGGCGCGACGGTCGGCGATATCGTCGACCTCGCCGCGCTGGCCGCCTACGACATCGACATGGTGCACACGGCCCCGGGCGCAGGGCTCTAGAAACGGATCAAGCGGCGGGCGCGGGCTCTGGCGGGACCGCCAGGCGCGCCTGCCGGATCCATTCGATCACGGACAAGACGACCGCGACGCCGCCGAGCCAGAACGTGATCAGGAACACGGCGTGGTAGCCCTGGCTCTCGATCATGGCGCCGAGCCAGGGGCGGCCGAGCGTGCCGATCAACATCGTCAGCGAAGCGAGCAGCGCATATTGCACGGCTGCAAAGCGCGGATTCACCACCGAGGTCAGGAAGGCAACGACCGCCACGCTGGCAAAGCCGCCGGCCAGGTTCTCGCCTGCGATCGCAATCATCAGACGGGCCATGCGCTCGCCGGCATCCGCGCCCTGGGCATCCGGTGAAATCTGCGAGGACCAGGCGGCGAACGCCCGCAGCGGATCGGCAATCCGCGTCCATTCCAGAAACGCATCGATGCCTGCCCCGCCGCGCGACAGGTCGGCAAACAGGAGATTGGTGGCCGCCGCCAGGACCGCGCCGGCGACGAGCACCGGCATGCGGCCCACGAAACTGATCACGACCGCGCCGAGCGCAGCGCCCGCCACGGTCATCAGGACGCCGAAGAATTTCGAGGCGACCGCGACATCGGCCATCGAATGGTGCAGCGCACCGAAGCGGTCATCCAGATAGAAGGGATAGGCAAACGATCCCCAGACCGAGTCCGTGAACCGGTAAGTGAGCGCCAGCAACAGGACGAGCAGCGCGCCCCAGCCGAGGCGGGCAATCAGGTCCATCAGCGGGTCGAAGATCGACCGGAACACGGCGCGGATCGTGCGCGCCAGAGCCGGCTCTTCGCTTGGGCCGATGACGATTTCAGCCGGTTCGCGCCCATGCCGCAGCAGCAGGATCAGCGCGCCTGCGGCAGGCAGGAGAACCGTCAAGCCGACAATCCAGGGCCCCTGCTCTGTCACGAAGGCGCCGGCTTTCGGCGGGGGGACCTGCGTCAAGGAGGCGATCACGAACGTCGCAATCATCCCGAAGGCGGCCACCCAGCCGGCGGCAACCAGCACGGTTGCGAGGGTGCGCTCGCGTTCGGGCAAGCCGGCCTGAAAGGTGAGGCGCGCGGTGCCGGCACCGGTTTTGATTTCGGGTTCGGGCGCAAGCAAGGTGCCGGAGATCGACAACAGCATCATCACGGCAATCATCGCATAGACGACGACCCAGCCGTAATAGCCCGCCAGAAGCAGCGCGAGGAAGCCGGTGATGAAGCCCGCGATCCGGTAGCCGAACTGGTACAGCGCGGCCATCAGGTCCTTGTCTTCTTCGGACCGGGCGACTTCGATCCGCCAGGCATCGAGCACGATGTCATGCGTCGCGGAGAACAGTCCTGTCAGAAGGGCGATGACCGCCACGAAGCCGATATGCTCGCCCGGATGGGAGAAGGCCAGCAGGAACAGAAGGCCCGCAATCGGCAGCTGGAGACTGAGCAGCCAGGTGCGGCGCGGACCCAGGAACGGGAAGGGATGGTGCGCGGTCTGGAAGGCCGGCGACCAGAGAAACTTGAACGAATAGCCGATAGTGAGAATGGCCAGCACCCCGATGGTCGACGGGGTGACGCCCTCGGTCGTCAGCCAGGCATTGAGGGTGCCCACGACGGCGCCGTAAGGCAGCCCTGCGGCCAGCGCGAGCAGGAACATGGCGGCCATGCGCCGGTCGCGCATCGCCG
>JBGSOU010000193.1:0-3841 GCA_041739025.1 Hyphomonas sp. | reverse complement strand
CGCAAACGGCGCAATGCCCGCCAGCGTCAGCGCCAGCGGCGCGCCCGGAATGCCGAACAGTTTCATGGCCTAGAGCCCCAGAACCTTGCGGGCGATAATGTTCTTCTGGATCTCATTCGTGCCGCCATAGATCGATTGTGCGCGTCCGCCGAAATAGCCTGCCACATCGCGCGGCGCGCTGCCCGCGGACGGGGCGCGGTGTCCCACGAAGGATCCCGCTGCGTCGAGGAACAATTCCGTGATCGCCTGGTGCGTCTCGGTCGCGAGGATCTTCACGGTCGAGGACGCGTCACCCACCGAGCCTCCGGAGACCTGCGCCGAGAGGATGCGGAACACCGTCATCTCCAGCCCGTCCACGGCGATCTCCGCCTGCGTCAGCCGCCCGGCAAATCCGGCATCATCGATCAGCCGCTCGTTGGCGCCTTCCGGCATCGCCGAGGCGAGTGCCCGCACGTGCCGCAGCATCGCCCGCTTGCCGCCGATGCGCGCATACGAGGTGCGCTCGAAGCCGAGCAGGTATTGCGAATAGGTCCAGCCCTTGCCCTCTTCGCCGATCCTGTAGGCCTCCGGCACCTGCACGTTGTCGAACAGGACCTCGTTGAGCACATGGTTGCCGTCGATCGTGATGATCGGTTTCACCGTCACCCCCGGCGCATCCAGCGGGCAGCAGATGAAGCTGATGCCCTCCTGCTTCTTCTCGCCCCGGCTGGTGCGCGCCAGGAGGAAAATCCAGTCCGCGTGCTGGGCGGCGGAGGTCCAGATCTTGTGGCCGTTCAGGGTATAGACGCCGTCCCTGAGCACGGCAGAGAATTCGAGGCTGGCAAGGTCCGATCCTGCGCCGGGCTCCGAATAGCCTTGCGCCCAGCCGACCGATCCGTCGCGGATGCCCGGCAACCACTGCGCTTTTTGCGCTTCGGATCCGAACGTGTAGAGCACCGGCCCGACATAAACCACGCCCATCGGCGTCACGGTCGGCACACCGGCGCGCTCCAGCTCCTCGTCGAACACATATTGTTCCTCGATCCCCCAGCCCGGCCCGCCATAGGCTTGCGGCCAAGCCGTCGCCAGCCAGCCTTTGGCGCCCAGCGCCATCTCGGACCGGCGAACGTCCGCTGTCGTCAGCGCCTCGCCGGACTTGTATTTCGTAATGATGTCCTTCGGGAATTCGGTCTCGAACCAGCTGCGTACCTGCGCGCGGAAGGTCTCGGTCTCGGGGGCGAATTTCAGGTGCATGGCCGGCTCCTTGATTGCAGGAACCGTAGGCGGCTGGCGCGATGAGGCAATATGTTCCGCGAAGGAAAGCCCCGCGGAGCGCCCTCGCCGCTGACCCCATCGAGGGTTGGGGTCCAGATCAAGCAGCGCTGGATGCCCGCCTGCGCAGGTATCCACGGGAAAAGCCGCACACGAAAAGCCCTCCCCGTTTCCGGGAAGGGCTTCTTGCAAATCCCGGCTGAAATTACTCCGCCGGTGTGGCCTTCACGATCGCAATCCACTGATCCACTTTCCGGCTCAGCACATCGAGCGGCAACGCGCCGCCGCCGAGCACCGTGTCGTGGAAGGCGCGGATGTCGAACTTGTCGCCCAGCTCCGCTTCCGCCTTCGCGCGCAGTTGCTGGATACGGATCATGCCGATCTTGTAGGACGTCGCCTGGCCCGGCATCACGATATAGCGCTGCACTTCCGAGCGGGCCTGTTGTTCGGTGATCGCCGAGTTGTCGAGGAAATACTTGACCGCCTGGTCTTCCGTCCAGCCTTTCGAGTGCAGGCCGGTATCGACCACGAGCCGGATGGCGCGCCAGATTTCCGAACCGAGGCGGCCGAAATCCGAGTACGGATCAACATAGGTGCCCGGCATTTCCTTGGCGAGCTTCTCGGAATAGAGGCCCCAGCCTTCGCTATAGGCGGTGAAGCCGGCCTGCGTGCGGAACTTCGGCACGCTGGTCAGCTCCTGCGCGATCGAGATCTGCATGTGGTGGCCCGGCAGGCCTTCATGGTACGCGATCACTTCCAGCTCGCCCTTCGGCATCGCCTTCATGTCCGCGAGGTGGGCGTAGTAGATGCCCGGGCGCGATCCGTCCGGCGTGCCCGGATAGTAGTGCTGGGCGGCGCCCGGCTGTTCGCGGAAGGCTTCCACGCGTTTCACGACGAGGTCCGCCTTCGGCAGGATGCCGAAATACTCCGGCAGCTTCGTCTTGATGTTGTTGATGGCGGCCGTTGCGTCCGTGATATAGGCTTCGCGGCCCTCATCCGTATCCGGATAATAGTGGCGCCGATCATCTTTCGCGTCGC
The DNA here is from genome assembly GCA_041739025.1 of Hyphomonas sp. Taxonomy (GTDB): domain Bacteria; phylum Pseudomonadota; class Alphaproteobacteria; order Caulobacterales; family Hyphomonadaceae; genus Hyphomonas. The sequence goes on along the minus strand of JBGSOU010000193.1, from coordinate 1,552 downwards.
GGATGCTCGTGAAGAACTCGTTGAGCGTGCCCTTGAAGCCGACCTGCGTCTTGATGGCATCCATCTCGGCCTGGATCCGCGCAACCTCGGAAAGGCCAAGCTGGTGGATCTGGTCGGCCGTCATCGTGGTCGTCGTCTGGCCGGCCAGCATGAAGTCGTAATAGGCCGCGCCATTCGGCTGAAGGTTTGCGCCTTGCGGACCTTTCGGGTCGGGCGAGTTGGCCATGTCGGCCGTGCAGAACGCGATCAGGTCATTGTAGACCGTGAGGAACGGACCCTTCAGGGCGGCTTCTGCTTCCGCCGTCATTTCTGCGGCCGCTTCCGGGGTCGTCTTTCCCGCCTCGACCAGCGCCTGGACGTCTGTCTTGAAGTCGGCAAGTATGGCCGAATCCGGACCGTCCGTGAACGGCGCACCGGTGATCACCTTCTTCGCCTGGTCGATCACGCCCTCATAGGCGAACTTCGGGGCATGCACGCCAAACTCGGCGTTCGCCCTGGCAATCGCCAGCGCGTCCTGCATGGCTGCCGCGGTGGCCGAATAGCGTTTCACCAGCGCGCGGGCATCGGCTTCTTCGTCTACCGAGTGGAACTGCATCAGGAAGGTCGGCGCAAAGCTCTGGACACCGTTCATCTGGTCAAAGATGAACCCGTTCTGGCGATAGGCGACGCTCGCGGTGGCGCGGTCATTCTGGTAGACCCAGAGGTCATAGGAATCCTGGTCGGCCGGCGAGAGCTGGTCGTAAGGGAACTTTGCCTTCAGCTCCGCCGTCGCGGCCTGCGACCAGGCCAGCTGCTCGTCGGCGCAGGCATAAGTGAAGCAGTCGATCTGGTCGTTCTTGTCCTTGCGGCCGAGGAACGTCATCTGGATCGGGCTGAACTGCAGCTGCTCTTCATACTTGGCGTCAAACCAGGTGTTCAGCTCCTTGCTCAGTTCTTCCGGGCTCACCGCAGCGGCCTTGGCAGGGTCCGTGGCGGGATTTGGGGCGCAGGCGCCAACGACAAACATCAGCGCAAGGGCCGATACGGCGGTACGGAACATGGGGTTCTCCTCCAGACGACTTTCCGTTTAACGATAAAATCCCGTAGCCCTCCCCAAGGGCCGCGTCAATCGCGGGCGAATTGGCAAGCCCGGAATCCCCCGCTAAGCAAAGTCATGACCGAACCCCGCTCCGCTTCCGCGCCCCGCTCCATCCGCCTCGGCACCCGTGGCTCTCCGCTCGCCCTGGCCCAGGCCCACCAGATTGCGGCCAGCCTCAAGACGGCGTCCGCCGGCGCGCTCGAAGCGGAAATCGTCACCTTCACCACCACCGGCGACCAGCTCACCACCGAGCGCCTGATCAATTCCGGCGGCAAGGGCCTGTTCACCCGGGAGCTCGACGAGTCGCTGACACGCGGCGACATCGACATCGCCGTGCACAGCTTGAAGGATGTGCCCTCCCGCCTGCCGGACGGCCAGGTCTTCGCCGCCTTCCCGCACCGCGAGGATCCGCGCGACGGGTTCGTCTCCAAGACCGCCACGTCGCTGCGGGAGCTGCCCCGCGGCGCCCGCCTC
>JBGSOU010000163.1:0-2180 GCA_041739025.1 Hyphomonas sp. | reverse complement strand
GGACGTATCGGTGTCCATGTCGCGCGTGTCCGACACCGTCAGCACCGCGATATTCAGCGGATAGAAGGGAAGGCTTTGATCAATTCCCGGCATCTTCTTCATTCCATCTCTCCCGGTCCATCATGTCTCGTTCTGTCGGCTCAATCCACCGCTCGCCAAACGGCCCCAGCTCGCGTTTCCAGAATACAGCCTCCGTCTTCAGCCGGTCCATCACATAGTCGGCTGCCAGAAAAGCCTCCCTCCGGTGATCGCTGGCCACGCCCACAAGCACGATGACCTCGCCGGGTGTCATCGCGCCGCAGCGGTGCACGACGGACACCGCGCTCACCTCAAAACGCCTCAACCCCGCCTCGGCGATTCTCTGCAGCGAAGCCAGCGTCATGCGGGGGTGATGGTCGAGGATCAGCTGCTCCAGCGGCTCTCCCTGCTTCGTCAGCGATCGCACGGTCCCCTGAAAGGAAACGACCGCGCCGTGACCAGGTGCGCGCAGACGCAGCTCCTCCAGCTGGGCCGCGACATCAATGGCCGAGGTTGCGAGCTCGGCGTGAACGGATTGTCCCTGGATTTCACGGGTCATGCCGGCGCCTTGAGGTCCGGCCGGCCGGGCCGCGCCATCCGCGCCCATCTGCCGGGAGTCTTGGTGTCGGGCACGCGCTCACATCAGCCTCCGGAAACCGGGCTGAGGAACTCCACGGTATCGCCCGGCCGGATCACATGGCTCTCCGGCACGAACTCATTGTTCACGGCGGCGCGCACTGCCCGGTGAAGCACGGCGTCCACATTGAAGCGGCTGGCGAGCAGCGCTTTCAGGCCGGAAACAGGAAGCCCCGCCTCGGGAATCTCGACCTGCGCCGCGCCGCCAAACGACGCCGCAATGCGCCCGTAGAACTCTATCTGCATACGTTCGCCATCCACCATCGGGCCTGGCCCACCGGACACCCGCTTACCGTAGCGGATGCAGGAAGTCACCGCCAGGATCAGCCGGGCCTGCAGCCCGCGCGATTTTATCTGGCAGACACAAGGCATTACTCCATGCCATTGATCATCTGACAATACATTGTATTCGGTAATTGCGGCCGGTGAGGCGGGACGCGCAAGGAAACCCCGCATCCATGCCCGTTTTCCTGATCTTCGCGTTCTTCATCACCGCCGTCCTCTATGCGAGCGTCGGATTTGGCGGGGGCTCGACCTACAATGCGCTGCTGGTGCTCAGCGGCGCGGACCACCGCATTCTTCCGGCCATCGCGCTGATCTGCAATGTGATCGTGGTCACGGGCGGGGTCTGGCGGTTTTCCCAAACGGGAGACCTTGCTGCGCGGCGCCTCCTGCCGTTCCTGTTGACGTCGGTTCCGGCGGCCTGGATCGGCGGCCGGTTGCCCATCAGTGAAACAACCTTTGTCGGTCTGCTCGGCGGGGCGCTCCTGCTCTCGGGGTTGCAGCTCGCTTTCCAGCGCGGGACCGCTCAACCAGTACCCGCGTCGCAGTCCGGCCAGACCCATCCGCTGCTCGCGGCCGCCATCGGCGGATCCATCGGGCTTCTCTCGGGTCTGGTCGGCATTGGCGGAGGGATATTCCTGGCGCCGGCCCTGTATTTCCTGCGCTGGGGAACCGCCCGGCAGATCGCGGCCGCCAGCAGCCTGTTCATCCTTGTCAACTCGCTGTCCGGGCTCGCGGGTCAGGTTCTCAAGCTGCAGGATCTGGCGCTCCTGTCCCTTGCCGCGCCTTACTGGCCGCTGCCGATCGCCGTGCTTGCCGGCGGCCAGATCGGATCATGGATCGCCGGCTACCGCCTCAAACCGGATATGATCCGTATAATGACGGCAATCCTCATCCTGTACGTTGCCGTCCAGCTTCTGTACCGGTGGAGCCGAATGATTTGATCCGCCCCTGAAGGGTGATCCACCAGGCGCCGCATCGGACCCCGGCGCCCGCTTGTGCCCGAAACTCGTCCCCGGACCCCCGGGCCGGGCTTCCATTCAGTCAATGTCAGGGCGTAGGATGCCGCCAGACCGTCCCCAAATCGCTGCCCTCTGGTTGGCGCTGATCAAATGAAGGAACATTCCATGCCTGCCATTTCCATGTCGCCACAGGAGATATCGGACTACATCGCCAAGGCCGGGCGTGAGGCCTGGATCGTCCCGGATGTTCCCGCCAACACGCCGCGCCGCAAGGTCGCGAAA
>JBGSOU010000139.1:0-5634 GCA_041739025.1 Hyphomonas sp. | reverse complement strand
CAACGGCTGGCCAAATGGCGCGGAGGCAGTATATAGCGGCGCTTTCGCTCTATCAACTCAGGAACGCCCCATGGCCGTTGAAATCGCTGCGGATATCCGCAAAGGCAACATCATCGAATACACCGACGGCCAGCTCTATGTTGTCCTCAAGGCGGAATCCTTCCGCCCCGGCAAAGGCACGCCGACCACCACGATCGACATGCGCCGCATCTCGGACGGCATCAAGATTTCCAATACTTACAAGACGTCAGACAAGGTCGAACGGGCCTATGTCGAAGAAGTCGACCATACCTACCTCTACATGGAAGGCGAAAACTACGTCTTCATGAACTCGACCAATTTCGAGCAGGTGACCGTGCCGCCCGGCATGGTTGGCGACGGCGCGCACTACCTGCAGGAAAACATGACGGTAATCCTGCAGATGTTCAACGGCGAGGCCGTTTCGGTGACCCTGCCGGCCCGCATCACGGCCGAGATCGTCGAGACCGAGCCTGTCGTGAAGGGCCAGACTGCGTCCGGCTCGTACAAACCCGCCAAGCTGGACAATGGCGCGCGCATCATGGTGCCCGCCCATATCGGCGTCGGAACACGTGTCATCGTGAACACCGAAGACGGCAGCTACATGGAACGCGCCAAGGACTAGGCCGATGGGCCGGAACGGGCGGGAACCATTTCCCTCCGCCGATCATAGACGGTTTGAAGCCAGCGCGCTTCACATCTGAGAAACTCTTGTCCAGCCGGTGCTCCCCCAGCACCGGCTGTTTTTGTTTCGCCGGCCGGCACCGCAGGGGCAGGTCTGCCCGGGATGCAGAGAGATTGTTAACCCGCGCCATGATATCGTTAATATAAGGTAGAATATTGCAGGTTTTTTCTCCGTATCGATAGAAAATCCAAGTCCCGTCATGACTGACCCCGCCCCGGAATTGCCGCGAGCCTCGCCGCGTCACCGCACGCTCAAGGCGGCCCGGATCGTGTTCAATTCGGATTTCAGCAGTTTTGATGCGGTGATCCGCGACATGTCGGATGGCGGCGTTCGCTTGAAACTGGGTACGCCCTTCATCGTTCCTCACCTGTTCGAGCTTGTGATCCTGAATTCGAACACCGGCGTACCGGAGCGGCGCACCTGCGAAACCCGGTGGCAGCGCGGCGATCAGGTGGGGGCACGCTTTGTATCCGCTCGCGCTGAAGCCGCTCCGCCTTCCGCCCCGCCTTCCGCCCCGGGCGTGCCGACCCTGCGCCGCAAACCGATCAGCGCATGAACAGCCCGCCGGTTGATCCGTGATGGCTTCTGAATGTACAGCGCCCCCAAAGTGGTGGGTGCGTCAAATCTCAGCTGAACGCTGTTGAGGCCTTAATTGAAGATCATACTCGTAGAAGACGACACAGACCTGATAGAAACGATCAAGCTTGGCTGGCCCGATGAAGCCGACCGGATCGAGTCCTTCGAGCGTTATGCGGACCTCAAGCCGGTGCTGTTCTCGGGCGGCCTGGCTTCGGCCGATTGCGTGATCCTGGACATGACGCTGCCCGACGCGTCCGGCACGCAGATCATCGCCGACATCCGGCGGGTGAGCGAGGTGCCGATCATTGTCCTGTCGGGCTGGGGCGGAACGGAATTTCGTGCCGACATGATCAATCAGGGCATCGAGGACTATGTGCTGAAGCCGCTGAGCGTGAAGGAGCTGCATGCGCGGGTCTCCCGGCTCGTGCGCCGCCGGTCCCCGGGACCCGCGGCAGGCGAGAGCCCCGTGCAAATCAACGGCGTGACATTTGACCGGGCGCGCCGGGCCTTGCGGCGCGGCGAACTGGAGGTGGAACTCACGCACGCCGAGTCCCAGCTCCTGGGCACGCTGGTTGATGCCGGTGGCCGGGTTGTCTCGCGCGACGACCTTTACCTCAAGGCGTTCGGACGTCCGCACAAGGAGGGTGAAAAGGTACTTGAAACCTATGTCAGCCGCCTGCGGAGCAAACTGGAACAACTTGAAGGCGGCGCCGAGAACACGATCCAGACCGCACGCGGCGCCGGCTACCGGATGATCATTCAGACCTCCGGCGGCTGAGCCGCTTCACGCGCCGCCTTGCGGGCCAGCAATTTCCGAAGGTGTGCCGCCAGCTCGAACCGGCGGTACGGCTTCGGCAGGAAGTCCATGTCCGGCGGAAGGCGTCCGTCCGCGTCCACCAGTTCCCGGGGATAGCCGGAGGTGTAGAGCACCTCGATCCCGGGAAGACAGACCCGCGCCACCTCGACAAGCTTCACGGCGCCGGAGGCGCCCGGCATCACCAGATCGGTGAGCAACAGGTCCGCCGTTCCCCCTCCCATCAGATACTCGATGGCGGTGTCGGCGTTCACTTTCGCGGTGACGCGGTAACCGAGGTCTGCCAACAACCGCTCGGCATGCTCGCGCACGCCGGGTTCGTCCTCGACGAGGAGGATATGCTCGTCGCCGCCAACGGTTGCCGGCGCGGCGACCTCCGGCCTGGACGCCGGCGCCAGTGCATCCGTATACGGAAAGTGCAACGAGACGCGGGTTCCCTCCCCTGGCTCGGACGCGATGGTCAGGCGTCCACCCGATTGCGCCATGAATCCGAAAGCCATGCTGAGCCCCAGTCCGACACCCTTGCCCACGGGCTTGGTCGTGTAGAACGGCTCGAGGCAACGGCGCAGGGTTTCAGCGTCCATGCCGGTTCCCGTGTCCGCGACGACCAGCACGACTTCCTTTCGCCCCTCGCATTCCGAAACCTGCGTGGACAAGTGCAAGGTGCCGCCATCCTTCATGGCATCGCGCGCATTCACGGCGAGGTTCAGAAGCACGAGGTCGAGCTGGCCGGGGTCGGCTTCGATGCTCGCCCGCGCCGCGCCGGCATCAAACTCGACCCGGATGTTGGCGCGCAGGATCCGGCGGAAGAGTTCCGCACTGCGGCGCATCAAGACGTTCAGATCAAGTGGCACCGGCCTGATCGGACTGCTGCGCGAGAAGGCGAGAAGGCGGCCCGTCAGATCACGGCCGCGTTCGGCGCCCGACGCGATGAGTTCGAGCAGGCGCTGCGCGCGCGGATCGGTTGTCCGATCGAGCAATGTCTCGGCATTGCCCATGATGATCGCGAGCAGATTGTTGAAGTCATGCGCCACGCCGCCGGTGATCTGACCGAGCGCCTCCAGCTTTTCAGCCTGCAACAGCCGGATTTCGGCCTCCTTCTGGTGGGTGATGTCAACCATGCTGCCCACCATGCGCAGAGCCTTGCCGCCTTCGCCGCGCGATACAAAGCCACGGTCGAACACGAACCGGACGCCGCCATCATCGCGCACGAACCGGTACTCGGCCGACCAGTTCTCGGCGTCGCCGTTTGCTGCAGCAAAGAAACTCTCGACGACACGGTCCCGGTCGTCCGGATGCAGACGGTTGGTCCAGGAACTTGTGGGCGCGCCCTTCAGAGGCGCGTCCGGATCGCCAGACATCTTGCGGAAGTTGAGGTTCCAGTCGATTTGTCCGTTCACGAAATCCCAATCCCAGACGACATCCTGGGTGGAGCGCGAAAGCATCTGGTAGCGCGCTTCATTCGACCGCGCACGTTCCTCGGCGGCATGCTTCTCCGACATGTCGCGGATCATGGCCACCCAGTGTGACGGCGCGCCGCCGCCGCCTTCGATCGGCACAAGATCGATCTCGGCCGGCACCAGACGGCCATCCCTGACGCGCAGCTTGAGGTCCGACCGCAGCGATACCGCACTCAGCAGCGAGCGTTCAAGAACATCTTGTGTGACGCCGGGCGCCGTGCCGAATACGATGCGCGACAGGGGTTGGCCGATGACCTCTTCGCGCGTCAGGCCGGTGACCTGCAGAAAGGCGGGGTTCGCATAGACGACGGCCGCCTGCGGGTCCGGCGACTTGCTGCCCGCCTCGAAGATCACCAGCATGTCGTTCAGCCGGCTGACGGACAGGTCCAGCAATTTCAGGCGGCGGTCCTGTTCCAGTTCGTGGGTGACATCCATCGCCACGCCGGTGAGCGCGAGCCCCTCGGACGTCTCGATCAGTTCACCGACACCCCGGAGGTGGAGCGTGCGGCCGTCCGGATGCACGACGCGGTGACTGAATTCGAACGCAGACGCCGCAGCGGCCGAATAGGCCTGGAACGTTTCTGAAAGCGCGACGCGGTCCTCCTTCGGGATCAGGGCAGCGTATACGTCCCAAGTATCGCCGCCGGGGCTGGCGACCACGCCGAACATCTCCTGGGTTTCCCGCGAACTGAAGATCCGGCCGGACCAGAACTGGTACTTCCAGGTGCCCATGCGGATCAGGCGCCGGGCCGTGCGAAGGGTTGTGGTCTGCTCCGCCAGCTGCATGGCCGCCGGGCTGCGGGCCGGTTCGGGCGCAACGCTTCGCCGGATCAAGGCTTCTCGCGCCTCGTCGGACACAACAAGCCGGCTCATGTCGCGAACGGAGACCATTTCAGCCGGGCGATCCTTCCAGTTCACCGCATGCGTCGCGGCCTGGACGAACAGGACCTCGCCCGATTTCGTCCGGTGCCGGAAGACCGCAGGCTCACTGCGCCCGGCCCGGCTGGCGCGCAGGCTGGCGTGGAAGTGCGCCATGTCTTCGGCCGGCAGCAATGCCGGGACCGGCATCGCGAGGAACTCGTCACGCGTGTAGCCATAGGCTGTGATGGCCGCCTCGTTGACATCCAGAAATCTGAGCGTTTCGAGATCCTGGATCCACATGGGATCGGGATGGCGCTCGTAGAATATTTCTCGTTCCTGCATGTATTGCGCAGACCTGATACCGGGTTCCGGGGCTGTTCCCGGCACAGGAGCTAGCATGGTCCGGCGCCGGGCGCACCCGGCGCCCCGCGTCAGATCGGCTGGACGTAGGCGTCAAACACCTCGACGCCCATCGCGGCGCGGGTCATGCCAAGCCCGGCGGCCGTTTCGGCGGCGGTGATCCCGAGCAGGTGCGCGATTTCTTCTGCCGGCATGCCGGCGCCAAGATGCAGGGCGGCGATCTCCCGCGTTTCGAGCGGCAGCTTGAGAAGCGGCGTGAACATCGAGTCGAGGTCAGCCGGGCGCCGGGCCGCCGCGCCGGAGGTCCGCAGCACGCGCTGTACGGCCCGGACAAGATAAGCATAGGACTCGTCGCACTGATCCGGCTCCGGATCGGTCGACAGGTACAAGGTCAGGGCATCCTCGACCAGTTCGTCGCCCTCGGCGCGGTTTCCGATAACGAAACGGGCAAAGGCCCGGACCTTTCGAAGCGCTTTTTCCACGTTGATCACAGACATAAGTTCGAGCGAAGTCGGCTCGCTGTGAAGGCTCAATGCGAGCTTCATCGGCTCATTCCTCGCTGGGTTGGGGGCGTCAGCGTGATCTCTGCACGCCGGATCCTAGGATCACGTTGCGTCAGGGTCTAAAAGTTACAACGCCGCCCGCTGTTGCAGGGTCTACACAACGCAGCTTGTCGCGCCGGTCATCCCGAAGGCCTTGAAACCGGCGATTTGACGAGAATGGTGCACCCGAAGAGATTCGAACTCCTGACCCCCAGATTCGTAGCTCTATTTTTGGTTGTTTCGTTCTGTTTCGTCCTGTTACGGAGCATTCCTATAACTAACTGTACCTATTGAATTATTCCTGATTCTACGCTT
>JBGSOU010000090.1:0-6243 GCA_041739025.1 Hyphomonas sp. | reverse complement strand
CAGGGCCGGCAGATGCGCTGCGCCGCGCGCTTCCAGCGCCCGCGCCGTATCGCGCAGCCAGGGCTGGGCCAGCAGGAATTTCGTGTTGGGGCCCACCGGCACCGCCGTGCCCGCCTTGCGGCTCGGCAGGAAATGAACCGGGCCAATGCCGAGCGCTTCAAAAATGCGGGCGAACTGGTCCTCGACCACGTCTGCCAGCGCGCCGACGACAACAAGTCCGGGCGCGTCGGTCGCGGGAAGTTCCGGAACCATTGCCGTCAGGCAGGCGTCTTCGCCCTGCGTGAAGGTCGTCTCGATGCCGCTGCCGGAATAGTTCAGGATGCGGACGCGGGGCGAATAGGTCATCGACAGCCGCTCGGCCGCGCGGCCGAGGGCCAGCTTGATAACTTCCGAGGGGCACGAACCGACCAGGAACAGAAGCTTGATCTCGGGGCGCCGCTCCAGCAGCCGCGACACGGTCTTGTTCAGCTCTTCATTGATGTCCGCCATGCCGGCAAGGTCGCGTTCTTCAATGATCGCGGTCGCAAAACGGGGCTCGGCAAAGATCATCACGCCGGCCGCCGATTGCATCAGGTGCGCGCAGGTCCGCGAGCCGACAATGAGAAAGAAGGCGTCCTGCATCTTGCGGTGCAGCCACATGATGGAGGTCAGCCCGCAGAAGACTTCACGCTGGCCCCGCTCGCGAAGAACGGTGCGTGCGGGCGGCGCGGCGCAGGCCTTGTCGGTGAGCGGCGGGATCAGCTGGGTCATGCGGCGACCTCCGCCGAGGAGACGGAATCAAGCCGCGCAAGGCGCAGCTTCCAGACAAACTGGGCCGCGTTGATCACATAAGCCGCGTATCCGGCGAGGGCGACCGAGAGCTGGGTGACGGGGTCGCCGATGTTGCCAAGCAGCATCACCAGATAGGCCGTATGCAGAGCAATGACGACCATCGAGACAGCGTCTTCCCAGAAGAAGGCCGGCGCGAACAGGTATTTGCCGAAAACGTCCTTTTCCCAGATCGCTCCGGTCACCATGATGGCGTAAAGTACGAATGTTTTCAGGACGATAGAGGCTGTCGCGAGCGGCAAGCCGGCACCGGTCGACAGATAGCGGACCACGAGGATCACGCTGACAAAGAACACCAGAAACTGCAGCGGTGCCAGCACGCCCTGAACCAGCGTCCAGGGGGAAGCATTCCGGCGCGCGCGCTGCTCTGCGGTATACAGCGGCGCTGTCCTCCTTGCACGGATGGGTTGGTCTAGCATGGTCACGAAAAGCGACACTCCCACGTCTCTGTCTGACCAGACGATAGCGCTGACGTGCCGCATGTCAATCTTTGTTGACGACTATCTGAGTTGACACTTTTTTCGTTTTTTGGGGCGTTTTTTCGCGAAAAACACGGATTCAGATGGATTCGGGCAAAAAGCCATGCTACCGAAACTGTCGAAAAGGGACTCTGGCGTGCAAGATTTCTTGCGGAGGTTGCCAGGTGCATACCCTTGAGTATCGGCCCCGTGCGCTCCCACGCATGTGCCTTTGGTTGCCGGTCCGAACAGTCCGGAAAGCCACAATGGTTCAACCTGGCGCCGAGAATGTGCGTCAGGGATGGTGAGAAAGACAAAAGCGACGCGAAGCGTAACGCCTTGGGTGCGTGTGCTTCCTCGTGGCCGAAGGGAGGACGACATGGCGCTCAATCAGAAGCCCGACTCGAGAGCACGTGACAGCGACGGTTCAGCCGGCTCCCGGCGATCTGTTCCCTATCTCGTCGGACTTTGGCGCCAGATCGGTTCCGAGCTTCAGCCGCGCCGCACGCTCGCCGATGAACCTGAACTGTTCGCCGCGCTCGAATCCCAGATCATTCCCCGCCTGATGATCGCCAATCATCTGCCGAATGCCTATCCGATGCTGGTCCGATCGGAACCGGCAGATCCGCGCCTCACCATTTCCGCGCGCGACCGGGGCTACTTCATGGACGCGCTGCTGGCAGATGATGCGAGCCTGGTCAGCGCCGTCGCAAATTCGCATCTCGCCAATGGCCGCGAGCCCAGCACCATCCTGATGGAATTGTTTGCCTGGGCGGCACGCGAGCTCGGTGAGTTGTGGAGTGATGATCAGGTCAGCTTCGTGGATGTGACCGTCGGCCTCTGCCGATTGCATGAAGCGCTGCACCGCTTCTCCGAGCAGGCCGGCGCGCCCTTCCTGTCCGAAGATCCCGAAGCGCCCAGCATCTTGATCGCCAGCGCGCCCGGCGAGCAACACGTCTTCGGTGTACTGATGGCCGGCGAATTCTTCCGCCAGAAAGGCTGGTCGGTCACGACCGACACGTCCGGCGACGCGGCCAGTGTGACGCGTTTGCTTGCGGCGCGTCAATTTGACATGGCCGGTATCTCCGCGTCACAGGACGGCGTTGTGCCCGGCCTCGCGAACCTGTTGCAAAACATGCGCAAGGCGTCGCGAAACCCCGCCGTCAAGATACTTGTGGGCGGTTACATATTTGAACAGAATCCAGATCTGGCGCTCCAGATCGGGGCAGATGGCATGGCCGGGCGTGGTCTGGATGCACCGGATCTTGCAAGGAATCTGTTGGCAATGACATAGTCGGGCTGCTAGGGGCTCAGGGTCAACTCGCAGTCTTATTTGGACCGATAATGAATGCTTCCTCGCACTCGTCGCCTTCGAAATTCTCGTTCAGCGACGTGGAAAATCATTTGTCCGGCCTCGACGCTCAGACGGTCGCAAGCCTCATAGAACAATCCTCCGATATCGCGGTCATCATTGAGAATGGCCTCGTCAAGGATGTGGCCGTCGCGTCGGAAGACCTGCGCAGATCGGGCTTCGCGGAAGGCTGGGTCGGCCGGCCCTGGATCGATACGGTTTCAGCCGACAGCCGGATGAAAGTCGAAGCGATGTTGAAGTCGGCTGATTCGGCGGCGTCCGTCCGCGCGCGCCAGCTCAACCATCCGTCGGGCGGAGTCCGGGATGTGCTCGTCTCTTACCGGACGGTGCGCACCCAGCCGAAAGGCCCGGTCATCGCCCTTGGCCGGGACCTGCGCGAAGTGGCCGAACTCCAGCAACGCCTCGTGCGCGCGCAGCAGGATATCGAGCGGGACTATGCCCGCCTGCGCAAGGCCGAGTCGCGCTACAAGATGGTGTTCGAAGCGGTCAGCGAACCGATCCTCATCATCACCTCCGATGAACTCATCGTTGAAGCGGCCAACCGCGCCGCCGGCAGCGTACTTGGCCTTGAGCCCGAGCGTCTTGCACGGACGGATTTTGCCGGCCTGTTTTCACCGCGCGGCGCCCGCGCGGTCGAACGGATGGTCGCCAAGGCCATCGCCAGCGGCGCAGCGAGCACCGAGAATACAGAGCTGACCAGCGGCAAGACCGTGAACCTCACCGCCTCGGTGTTCGGCAATGGCGCCGATGCCCGGCTGGTCGTGAAGATCATCGATGACGCCCAGGGCCAGTCCAAGGGCAGCGGCAACCGCGACCAGCTGCTGCGCGCGCTGGAACAATTGCCCGACGCCTTCATCGTCACCGATGACGAGTTGCGCATCCTTGCCGCTAACCGCGCTTTCCTTGAAATGGCAAACCTCAGCGATGAGGAGCAAGCCACCGGCGCCCGCCTGTCGCAATATCTCGGCCGGTCGACCACCGACCTCAACGTCCTTGTCTCGACCCTGAAGGCCAACGGCACGGCGCGCAATTTTGCCACCGTGCTGCGTGACCGGTTCAACGCCGAAGAACAGGTCGAAGTCGCCGCCGTTTCGACCGGCGAAGCCAAGCCGAACTATTACGCCTTTTCGGTTCGCATCGTGTCGCGCCGGTTCGCGACCGACCCTGCGCCCGGCGAAGAATTGCCGCGCTCGGTGGAGCACCTGACTAACCTTGTCGGGCGCATGCCGCTGAAGGACATCGTGCGCGATTCAACCACGCTGATCGAACGGCTGTGCATTGAGGCGGCCCTCAAGCTGACCGATGACAACCGCGCCTCAGCCGCGGAGATTCTGGGCCTCAGCCGGCAGGGTCTCTACTCGAAACTGAAACGCTTCGGAATCGACGACAAGGCCTGAGCGCCGGGCCGGCATACTCCGCCTACGGACGGGCCATCCGGCAGGCCATTTTGGCGTCAATCCAGATTGACACTCGCGATTGTCAACATTAGCGTCAGCTGATGCTGCAGACGCCGATCACCGTGCCGTCCCGACAGCTGCCCACACCGGCAGCGGTTCTGGAACTGTTCAAGCCGGTCACCTGGTTTGCCGCCATGTGGGCCTTCATGTGCGGCGCTGTTTCGAGCGGTCAGCCCTTCTTCGGAAACCTGCATCTGGTGCTGGGCGGCATGCTGCTCGCCGGACCCATGGTGTGCGCCTCGAGTCAGGCGGTGAACGACTGGTATGACCGCCATGTCGATGCATTGAACGAACCGGACCGGCCCATTCCGTCCGGCCGCATCCCCGGCAAATGGGGTCTCTACCTCGCCTTCACCTGGTCCGGGCTGTCGCTGTTGCTCGGTCTGGCGCTGGGCGTGTGGGCGTTTGCGGCAACCTGCCTCGCCGTCTTCCTCGCCTGGGCCTACAGCGCGCCGCCCCTGCGGCTGAAGCTGAATGGCTGGTGGGGCAATGCAGCGGTCGGAATCTCGTATGAAGGCATCTCCTGGTTCACGGGCGCCGCAGTGCTGCTCGGCGCCCTGCCCCACCCCTACATCCTGTGTCTCGCGCTCGCCTATTCCGTGGGCGCGCATGGCATCATGACACTCAATGACTTCAAGTCGATCGAGGGGGACACGCGCATGGGCGTGCGCTCCTTGCCCGTCCAGCTGGGTCCGGACCGCGCGGCGGTTCTGGCCTGCGCCGTCATGGTCGCAGCGCAACTGGCGGTGGTCTTCCTGCTCGCCTGGATCGGCCGGCCCTGGCACGGGGTGATGATCATCGGTCTCATCTGTGCGCAGCTTCTCTTGATGCTTGACCTCCTCGAGGATCCACGCGGCAAGGCGGTCTGGTACAGCGCCACCGGCGTCACGCTTTTCGTGCTCGGCATGCTGATCAGCGCCTTCGCGGTCGCGCCGTGGTCGGTGGCGGCATGAAGGCCGGCGCCGCCCCTTCGCTCGGTTGGACCGGCATCATCCGTCTTGGCCTCGTGCAGACGTCGCTGGGCGCCATCGTGATCCTGATGACCTCGACGCTGAACCGCGTGATGGTCGTCGAACTCGGACTGGCGGCGGCCATTCCGGGCTTCCTCGTCGGCTGGCATTATGCCGTGCAGATGTCGCGCCCCCGCTGGGGGTATGGCGCGGATGCCGGAGGGCGCCGGGCGCCGTGGATTCTCGGCGGCATGGCGGTGCTCGCCTTCGGCGCCCTCAGTGCAGCCTTTGCCGCGTCGCTGATCCCGTCAGGTTTCTGGGCGGGCTTTCTGCTATCCGTCCTTGCCTATGCCTTGATCGGCGCCGGTGTTGGCGCAGCGGGCACAAACCTGCTCGCCCTGCTCGCGATCCGGACCGAACCGTCCCGCAAGGCGGCGGCCGCTGCGATTGTCTGGATCATGATGATCATGGGCTTCGTGCTGACCGCCGGAATCGGCGGAGGCTTTCTGAAGCCGTTCAGCTTTGAACGCCTGATCCTCGTCACGGCCGTTGTTTCGGCGATTGCGCTGATCGTCACCTTCCTTGCCTTGCGCGGGCTTGAACCCCACTCAAGTCGTCCGGCGATCCCCGTGCCCCGTGAAGATGACGGACAGGCTTTCCGCGCGGCGCTGGGTGAAACCTGGGCGGATCCGCAGGCGCGCCGGTTCACGGTGTTCGTGTTCGTCTCGATGCTGGCTTACAGCGCGCAGGACCTGATCCTCGAACCCTTTGCCGGTCTCGTGCATGGGTATGATGCCGGCAGCTCGACGCAGCTGGCGGGCGTTCAGAACATGGGCACACTGGTCGGCATGATCCTCACGGCCGTCATTGCAACGGCCGTCGGCAAATCCCGCGCGGGCTTCATGCGGGCCTGGACCGTGGGCGGATGTATTGCCTCGGCCGCCGCCTTGCTCGCGCTGGGCCTGGGCACCCACGCGATGGGCACGGACTGGCCACTCGTCCCAAACGTGATTGCCCTCGGCGTGGCCAATGGCGGATTTGCCGTCGTCGCCATCGGCTCGATGATGACCCTCGCCAGCGCCGGACCGAAACAGCGCGAAGGCACACGGATGGGCGTCTGGGGCGCCTCGCAGGCGATTGCCTTCGGGCTCGGCGGCTTTGTCGGCGCCGCCGCCGTT
>JBGSOU010000070.1:0-2079 GCA_041739025.1 Hyphomonas sp. | reverse complement strand
CGGTCGCCCTGATGGGCGCGGTGACGCTTGGCTGGGGCTTCACGGTCCTGTTCCTGCTGCCTGCCATTCACGCGGCGGGCGCGCCGGCCTGGCGCGGCCTGACCGGGGCCCTGGCGATCTGGTTCGTGGTGGACGGCCTTCTGTCGGCCGCGACCGGCTTTGCGCTCAACAATCTGCCCAACGCGGCGCTGGCGGCGGCCTATCTCGTGCCGGTGCTGGCCAGCGGCGTTCTGAAATCCGTCCGCTGATCAACACGCCCCGGAGACACATCATGACGACAAGCCCTGCCTCTGCGCTCGAGACGGTCCGCGCCTTCCTCAGCGCCATCACCGCCTTCGACTATGACGCCGCAATGACGCTGATCGCCGAAGACTGCCAGTATGAGAACATGCCGATGGGCAAGGCCATCGGCCCTGCCGGCGTGCGGGGCGTGCTGGAGCCTTTCTTTTCGCCGACGCTCGAGAACGAGTTCCTGATCCTCCGGGAGCTGACCGACGGCAAAACGGTGTTCACCGAACGCCTCGACCGGCACCGCCTCGCCACCGGCTGGGTCGAACTGCCGGTGGCGGGTGTGTGGGAAGTCGAGACCGGACGGATCACCGTCTGGCGCGAGTATTTCGACGCCGCGACAATCCTCTCGAAATGGCCTGCGCCCGGGGCCTGACTATTCGGCAGCCGGGGCGGGCACCAGACCCAGCGCGCGGGCCATGACGTGGAAGATCTCGTTCTGCTCGATCACGCCGCTGATCAGGTTGGCGCCGGGGCCGGACGCGAAGGCGGCCACATCTTCCCCGCCATGTGTTTCCGAGTACATCGGTACGAGGGCGGGCTGGCGGAAATCGGGGGCGAGCGTATCGACGCCGGTGAGATCCTGGCGGGTGCAGTCGAAGACCGGCTTGTCGTCCGCATCCTTGCCGGTGACGCGGCAGGCGCCGGGGCCGTTGGCATAGCCAAGCGTGGTGTACGGAAGACCGTCGGCGCCGTTCGAGCCGCCTTCCCCGCCGATGCCGGAGGCGGAGAGGCCCAGGATCGGATTGCCGCGCTGGGCGTAGCCCGCAATCGTCAGCGTGTGCGAATGGTCAGCGGTGACGATGATCAACGTTTCTTCCGGGTTGGTCATTTCCAGCGCAGTGGCAATCGCGGCGTCGAAGGCCATCGCGTCTTCCAGCGCGCGAATGGCGTTGCCGCCGTGGTGGGCATGGTCGATGCGGCCGCCTTCGACCATCAGGACATATCCGTCCTCGTCCTGCGACAGGCGGGTAATCGCGGCGCGGGTCATGTCAGCGATGTGAGGCTCGCCGGCCTTGTCGGCCTCACGGTCGAGTTCGTATTGCATGTGGGAGGGCTCGAACAGGCCAAGCAGTTTGACGCCCGTGGTGAAGTCGGTTGCGTCGAAGCCGGCCTTGTCGAAGACATACTTGTGGTCGGGTGACTTGGCGGTCCATTCTTCGACAAGGTTGCGGCCATCGGCGCGGTCACCGGTCTTCCCGTCATATTCTGGGTCCGGCGTGTCCTTGGTGAGGAATTTGGAGCGGCCGCCGCCGAGCAGGATATCGAAGCTGCCTTCCGGCCATTCGATCAGCTGGCGGGCAATATCCTTGCAGGTGTCCGAGGCGGCGCCCTTCATGTCGCTGTCGGCTTCCCAGTCGCGCAGCGGCACCTTGGCATAGGCGGCGGCGGGCGCTCCAAGTTCCTGACAAAGGAAACGCCGGACCCGGAATATGATGGCAAGTCCGGCGACCGCGCCGATGGCCGCAACCTGACCGAAGAGTGGACCGCCAAGTCGCCCGATCACAAGTACGTCTTCGACAAGGCCGGCTTCGACGCGACCGACTTCACCACCGGCGTGAAACTGCTCGGCCTGTTCGAGCCGTCGCACATGCAATACGAACTCGACCGTGAAGCCGACAAGGCCGGCGAGCCCCATATCGCCGACATGACCCGCGCCGCCATCACCCGACTGTCGCAGGACGAGGACGGCTATGTCCTGATGGTCGAAGGCGGCCGCATCGACCATGCCCACCATGGCGGCAATGCCATCCGCGCGCTGGAAGATGCGATGGCTTTCGACGCCGCGAT
>JBGSOU010000059.1:0-3877 GCA_041739025.1 Hyphomonas sp. | reverse complement strand
CTTCGCATCGGGCCGCATTCCCGGCGGCTTCTTCAAGCGTGAAGGCCGCCCCACGGAAAAAGAGACGCTGACCTCGCGCCTCATTGACCGCCCGATCCGCCCGCTGTTCGTCAAGGGCTTCAAGAACGAAGTCCAGGTCGTCATCACGGTCCTCTCCTACGACCTCGAGAATGATGCAGACGTGCTCGGCATGATCGGCGCGTCTGCCGCGCTCGTGCTCTCCGGCGCGCCCTTCATGGGCCCGATCGGCGCGGCTCGCGTCGGCTACATCAACGGCGAATACGTCATCAACCCGACCATCGCCGAACTCGAAGAGTCGGACCTCGACCTCGTCCTCGCCGGCACGGCCGACGCCGTGATGATGGTGGAATCGGAAGCCTATGAGCTGTCCGAGGAAATCATGCTCGGCGCCGTCGTTGCAGGCCATGACGCCATGCAGCCGGTGCTCGACGCGATCATCCAGCTCGCCGAGAAAGCCGCCAAGGAACCGTTCGAGTTCGCAGCCGAAGACAACTCTGTCGCCGTCAAGGCGATCGAGAAGATCGTCGGCAAGGACCTGTCGAAAGCCTACAAGATCACCGCCAAGGCCGAGCGTTATGCTGCGGTCGGCGAAGCCCGCGACAAGGCGAAAGCCGCGCTCGTCGGCACCGAGGAGGCTCCCGGCGAAATGTCGGCGGACCTGTTCAAGGCGGCCTTCAAGGAAGCTGAAGCTTCGGTGGTTCGCGGCGACATCCTGAAAACGGGTGAGCGCATCGACGGCCGCAAGCTCGACCAGATCCGTCCGATCGTTGCCGAGGCAGGTTTCCTGCCCCGCACGCACGGTTCGGCCCTGTTCACGCGCGGCGAAACGCAGGCCATCTGCGTCACCACGCTGGGAACGTCCGATGACGAACAATACATCGAAGGCCTGGACGGCACCCGCAAGGAAAAGTTCATGCTGCACTACAACTTCCCGCCCTATTCGGTCGGGGAAACGGGCCGCATGGGCGGCGCTGGCCGCCGCGAGATCGGCCACGGCAAGCTCGCCTGGCGCGCGCTCCAGGCTGTCCTGCCGAAGCATGAAGACTTTCCGTACACGATCCGTCTCGTCTCCGAGATCACCGAGTCCAACGGCTCGTCCTCGATGGCAACGGTCTGCGGCTGTTCGCTGGCCATGATGGACGCCGGTGTGCCGATTGCACGCCCGGTCTCCGGCATCGCGATGGGCCTGATCCTTGAAGGCAAGGACTTTGCGGTCCTCTCCGACATCCTCGGCGACGAAGATCACCTCGGCGACATGGACTTCAAGGTGGCTGGTACCGCCAATGGCGTCACCTCGCTGCAGATGGACATCAAGGTTGCCGGCATCACCTGCGAGATCATGGGCAAGGCCCTCGATCAGGCGAAGGGTGGCCGTGAGCACATCCTCGGCGAAATGGCCAAGGCCCTCACCGCCTCGCGCGGCAAGCTGGCCGAAACCGCGCCGCAGATGGAGATCATGAAGGTCCCGGTCGACAAGATCCGTGACGTGATCGGTTCGGGCGGCAAGGTCATCCGCGGCATCGTCGACGAGACGGGCGCCAAGGTGAACATCGAAGACGATGGCACGGTCCAGATCTCGGCGCTCGACCGCAAGTCGATCGACGCCGCGATCAAGATGATCAAGGGCATCACGGCGGAAGCCGAGATCGGCGCGATCTACGAAGGCAAGGTCGTCTCGATGAAAGACTTCGGCATCTTCGTGAACTTCTTCGGTCCGAAGGACGGTCTCGTCCACGTCTCCCAGATGGCCAACAAGCGCGTCGGCCATCCGAAAGAGATGGTCAAGGAAGGCGACACGGTCTGGGTCAAGCTGATGGGCTTCGATGAGCGCGGCAAGGTTCGCCTCTCGATGAAGGTCGTTGACCAGGAGACCGGCAAGGAAATCGAAGGCGCAGACGCCGGCGCCGACGAATAGTCACGCCTGTCCAGGCAAACAGAACAGGGCCGCTCCATCCGGGGCGGCCCTTTTTCGTTGCGCCGCGCTGGCGTCGCCCTATCAGCAAAAACTACAGTATTCTGTATACAAATGAAATGTATTTGACACATATTCGTCACAATGGCATTGTGACAATTATGTTACAGCATCGTTACAGAATCTTGTCTTTGTCGGCGTTCGCCCTTGCTGCGCTCACATTGCCCGCCGCGGCAGTCTCCAAATGCGATCTCGCAGATGGCCTGTCGCTCGATCCCGCCGTCTTCAACCAGCAGGTCAAGGTCTGCTATGAAAGCCAGACCGGTGCCAGCCAGACTGCCCGGCTCGAACATCAGCTGATCCAGGCGACCGACCTCGTTCGCGCCGGCGGCAAAAAGGGCGCGCTCACGCCGCTTGAGTCGCTCGAACAGGCCGCCCGCATTCACGCGATGGACATGGCCGCGCGCAATTACGCCGGCCATACCGATCCGGAAGGCCGCGGCCACCTGGAGCGCGTCCGCATGCTGGACCGTACCGTGCTGATCGGCGCCGCAGGGGCCAACATCGCGATTGTCGAGGGCACCGGGCTTGATCCGGCCGACCTGTTCGAGGCCCTTCGCCGGGATCCCGTCAACGCCACCAACATGACGCGCAGCGCCTTCACCCATACCGGCGTCGGCATCGCGGAAGCGCAGGGGCGCACGTACATCGTCCAGCTCTTCGCCCGCGTCGACGGCCAGCTGGACGCGCCGCTTCCGGTCTACGTGTCCGGCAAGCACAATATCAGCGCCACATTCGAGGAGGCAGGCCTCCAGCCGGTGTCCTGGCGGCTGACATCGCCCGGTGGCGAAACGATCAAGCGCGGCTACGGTTCCACCCTGACCGGGTCCCTGAAGCCCGGGCAGCAGGCCTATCTGACGCTGGATTTCGTCCGCAATGATGCGGAATTCGCCATCCGCGGGCCGATCGTCACGGGCCAGTAGAGACGGCCCTCCGCGCCCTTCATCTTGCCCGGCCCTGTCACAGGGGCCGGGCTTTTCATGCCTGCGGCCCATCTCCGCCGCGAAGGGTTGGAAAGCGTTCGGTTTTGGCGCTAAGCAGCGGCCATGACAAAACGTAAATCTGCATTTCTCATCGCCATGTCCGGCGGGTCCGGCTCCGGCAAGTCGACCCTGGCGGTTGCGCTGCTGGAGCGGCTCGGCCCGGGCCGGGCCGTGATGTTCGGCGAGGACGCCTATTACCACCCGATGAGCTATTACGGCGCGCCGGAAACCGAAGACGAGCGCCATGCCCTCGTCGCCGGGATCAACTCTGACGATCCGAAATCCAAGGAGGTCGACCACCTCGTCTCCGACCTCAAGGCCCTGAAGGCGGGCGAAACGGTCGAGCAGCCGATCTACGATTATGACCGCCACGACCGCTCGAACAAGACACGTCGCATCGAGTCCGCGCCGGTCCTGATCCTTGAGGGCATCCACGCGCTGTCGATGCCGAAGATCCGCAACCTGATCGACCTGTCGGTCTATGTCGACACGCCCGACGACCTGCGCCTTGCCCGCCGCATCCGCCGCGACGTGATCGAGCGCGGCCGCACGGTCGACTCGGTGCTGCTGCAATACATGTCCACGGTTCGCGCCGCGCATTACCGCTTTACCTATCCGGCCATGTTCGAAGCCGATCTGGTGATCGCCGATGAAGGCGTGCCCGCGTACGGCAATGTGAAGCCCTCCGCCGAGGCGATCGAGCGGATGCTCGCGCCGGTGCTCGCCCGGCTGCAGACAGCCGGCGTGACCTGACCTGCGATCCGGGCGGTGAAGGCCGCTGCGAACCATGCTAGCGTCTCGCCGGCATGCTGAGGTTTATGGTCCTTGTCCTGACGGGTTTGAGCGCCTTGCCGGCGTTCGCGTGCGACCTGCGCACCGAAGGCCGCCCTGCGGACGTGGC
>JBGSOU010000037.1:0-4084 GCA_041739025.1 Hyphomonas sp. | reverse complement strand
GCCCGCCGGGATGGACCGCGCGCGGCCTGGCCTTGCACACGCAGGCCGTGCTGCAGGGCGCCTTCATCCTGGCGAAAGCCAGTGGCGAGGCGGAGCTGGCGCGCGAGTCCATCGGCCATCTGAAACGTTACGTGGAACTCCTTTTCGGGCGCGGAGACAGATCATGAGACGCATCAAGATCCTCGAATACATGTCGCTCGATGGCATCATCCAGGCACCGGGCGGACCGGACGAAGACAACGATGGCGGCTTTGCCCATGGCGGCTGGTCAGCGCCGTTTGACGACCCGGCGATGGACGACGCCATCGGCGCGGCGCACGGGACCGGGTTTGACCTTCTGCTGGGCCGGCGCACGTATGACATCTGGGCGGGCTATTGGCCGGATGCAGGCGATAGTCCTATGGCGGACAGTATCAACAACGCAACGAAGTTTGTGGCGACCCACCGGCGGGAGAGCCTGAACTGGGGCCCGGCCGAAGCGCTGGGCGCGGACATCGTGGCCGGCATTCGCAGGATCAAGGCGCAGGCCGGGCCGGACCTGGTCGTCTGGGGCAGTTCGTCCGTGACGCCCGTGTTGCTGGAACACGGGCTGGCGGACGAAGTTTTGCTGATTGTCGTCCCTGTGCTTCTGGGCACGGGCAAGCGCTTCTTCGCGGATGGCACGCCGCCATGCACGCTGAAACTCGTGCGCACACGGACGGGCACGTCGGGCGTATTGGTCAATACCTATGAGCCTGCCGGGCCGCTGAGAACCGGATCCTTCTGACCCCCCCTTGCCTGACTGGAGAACAACCATGACCGACCCAATGACCCGCCCCGGACCGAAACATGTGCTGACCCTGCAGCGCACCATGGCGGCGCCGGTCGGCAACGTCTGGCGCTGCTGGACCGAGCCGGCCCTGCTGGAACAATGGTTCTGTCCCAAGCCCTGGTATGTGACGGACGCGCGCATGGACCTGCGCCCCGGCGGCGAGATGTTCAGCGTGATGAATGGCCCGGGGGGCGAACGGTTCGAAAATCTCGGCGTCTTCCTCGACGTGGTCCCGATGAAGCGGATCGTGACGACCGACGCCTTCCTGCCCGGCTGGATTCCGTCAGACCGGGCCTTCCTGACGGCCGAGACACTGTTCGAGCCAGCCGGCGATGGACGCACAAACTATACTTGGCGCGCCCTGCACTGGACCGAAGAGGCGATGAAGGAACACGAAGCGATGGGCTTTCATGACGGCTGGGGCATGGCGGCGACACAGCTTGAAGCGCTGGCCAAGAGCCTGTAACGCGCGGGGTCTGGAGGCCCTGCCCGATGCGACACCTGTTTGCCAGCCTGATCGAAGAGACGCCGGTTGGCGACGCGGCCCTGCGGGAAAGCCTTGAGCGGGCGATCTGGGTGCTGTCGGACGATGACGTGGCGGGCAATGCCTGGTGCGATGCCGAAGGCTATCCGGGCTATACGTCCTATGCCTCGCTGGACGACCTGCCGGAACGGTTTCCGGAATTTGCCGCGCTGAAGAAACATCTCGACAAGGCGGCGGCGAAATTTGCGGCGGCGCTGCACTGGGACATGGACGGACTGAAGCTGGAGCTGGATGCGCTGTGGGTGAACATCCTCGGCGAGGGCGGGCATCATTCGGGCCATATCCATCCGGGCTCGGTGATTTCCGGCACCTATTATGTCTGCGTGCCGGAGGGGGCCGGGCGGCTGAAATTCGAGGACCCGCGTTTGCCGATGATGATGGCGGCGCCGCAACTGGTGGACGATGCGCCGGAGGCGGCGCGCCGGTTCGTCTACGTTCAGCCCGCGGAGGGCCATTGCCTCTTGTGGGAAAGCTGGCTGCGCCACGAAGTGATGCCGAGCGCCGCCGAAGAGGCGCGGATTTCGGTGAGTTTCAATTATGCCGTGCGGAGACCCTGATGATCCTGATCACCGGCCACGTGATGACCTCGCCGGAGACGGCGGCCGAACTCACCCGGATCTGCATTGAGCACAGCGCCCGCTCGCGGGCCGAGCCGGGCTGTCTTGCGCACAATGTGCATGTCGATTGCGAGGATCCCTCGCGGCTGGTGTTCGTGGAAAAGTGGGCGGACATGGAGGCGCTGACCGCGCACTTCGCCGTGCCGGAAAGCACCGCCTTCGTGAAGGCGATCCGCGCGCTGTCGCCCGAACCAACCGCGATGCAAGTGTTCGACGCGGCGGAGATGCGCCCGGCGCGTTAACCCACTCGCGGGGGCCCTGCCCTTGACGTTTTTGCTGCGGCGCGTCATCCGGGCGGCTGAAACGCCTTGCCTCGCCAAAGGACTTAACTCGCCATGGACCTTTCCAAGATCAAGACCGGCCACAACCCGCCGGACGATGTGAACGTGCTGGTGGAGGTTCCGCTCGGCGGGGACGCAATCAAGTACGAGATCGACAAGGAATCCGGCGCGATGTTCGTGGACCGGTTCCTGTACACCGAGATGCGCTATCCCTGTAATTACGGGTTTGTGCCGCACACGCTGAGCCTCGACGGCGACCCGATCGACGTGATGGTGGTGGGCAACCGCCCGCTGGTGCCGGGCTCGGTGCTGCGCGTGCGCCCGGTCGGCGTGCTGATGATGACCGACGACAAGGGCCAGGACGAGAAAATCCTCGCAGTGCCGCACCCCAAGCTGACCGCCTATTATGACAAGATCGCCACCTATCACGACCTGCCGCAGACGCTGATCGACAAGATCCAGCACTTCTTCCAGCACTACAAGGACCTGGAGCAAGGCAAGTGGACGCGCGTCGAAGGCTGGTACGGCGTCGACAAGGCGCGCGAACTGATCCGCGACGCGGTGGAGCGGGCGAAGGCCGAAGGCTGAGCGGGACTGGTGGAGACGAGGAGGATCGAACTCCCGACCTCGGCATTGCGAACGCCGCGCTCTCCCAGCTGAGCTACGTCCCCGGTCCAAGTCAGACATAGCTAAACCGGATCTGGCGGAAAAGCCGACGCGTTGCCGCCGCCGGTCGCATCCCGTAGCGGCCTTGCGGTGAGGTCTAGGGAGCGACGATCTCGAAGTGCTTTGTCTTCGGATTCCGCCAGTGCAGTTCGCCGTGCTTGATGGCAAACCAGGCGCCGTGCAGCTCAAGCTCGCCGGCAGCCACGGCTTCGGCGACCCAGGGAAAGCTCATCAGGTTTTCGAGCGAGGTCTCGATGCCTTCGAGTTCGAGGGCGAATTGCGGATTGACCGAGCCGCTTTCGAGAACCCGGGCCCGCGCCGCGTCGAGCAGCTTGACCCAGGGGGCCACAAACTCGCCGATCAGGGCGCTCTTGGTCTCGGACAGCGAGGCCGTGACACCGCCGCAGCCGCCATGACCCATCACGACGATGTGGCGCACCTTCAGGACGTTGACGGCAAACTCCAGCGCGGCCGAAACACCGTGCAGGCCGCCGTCCGGCTTGTAGGGGGGCACGAGGTTGGCGACGTTGCGCACGACAAACATCTGGCCGGGCGCCGCATTGAAGATGTCGGACGGCTCGGCCCGGCTGTCGGCGCAGGCGATCAGCATGACATCTGGGTCCTGACCTTCGCCGAGCTCCCTGTAAAGTTGGGCCTGTTCAGCGTAAACGCCGGCCCGGAAGCGCCGATAGCCGGCGATCAGATCGTCAACCGTTTTCATCTTCGTCTCCTGCACTGTCCGCGCGCGGGATAGGCAATTCCTGCTGCGGCGCAAGCGATTTCGAAACCAATGGCACCTAGAACGGTACGCTCAGTATCGCCCCGCCGCCGATTCCGGTAAGAGTCCGGGGGGTCCAAGGAGTCCAAGATGAATACGCCCACCGACGCGTCCAACGCTGCCCCTGCCCCGGCATCGTCCAAGTCCCGCAAGGGGCCGACGCGCAGCGAGGCGTCCAAGTCGGCGATCCTCGAAGCGGCCCGCGAAGAGATGGCCGAAAACGGCTGGCGCGGGTTCAGCGTCGATTCCGTCGCCAAGCGCGCCAGCGCCTCGAAGCAGACGATCTATCGCTGGTGGCCGTCGATCGGCGCCATGTGCGTGGACGCCGCCCTGGCGCTGATTCCCGATGCGCCGGAAGGCGGGCGCGACCCGCAGGAGCGCATCACC
>JBGSOU010000526.1:0-1620 GCA_041739025.1 Hyphomonas sp. | reverse complement strand
CCGCCGAAACGGCGCTGCTGGAGTTCGGCACGGCCGCAGGTCTGGACACTGCCGCCCGCCGCCTGTTTGCGGGTGAAATCGTCAATCCGTCTGAAGGCCGCCCGGCCCTTCACTGGGCGCTGCGGGCGGGGGTGCCGCTTTCGGGAGAGCCCGAAACGGTGCGGCTCAGCCTGGCGCCAGCGCTCGACTTCGCCGGAAAAGTTCGAAGCGGGACGGTTCGGACCGCGAAGGGCGAGCGCTTCCGGGCGGTGCTGCACATCGGTATCGGTGGATCGGATTTCGGACCACGCCTGATGGCGGACGCTTTCGAGGACCGGGCAGATCCCGCCATTACGCTGCGATTTGCCGCAAACGTCGATCCGTATGATCTCGACCGGGCGATGGCCGGTCTCGATCCGTCTGCAACGCTGGTGATCGGGGTGTCGAAATCCTTTGGGACCGAGGAGACGCTTTATAATCTTGATCGCGCGCGCGCCTGGCTTGAAGAATCGCTCGGCGCCGAGGCGAGCCAGCACCTGGCGCTTGTCACGGCCAATCCCGGCAAGGCCACCGCCTGGCTGGGGGGGCGGAACGCGCATCTGTTTGACATGCCGCTCTCGGTCGGCGGCCGGTTTTCATTCTGGTCGGCAGCCTCCCTGGCCTGCATGATTTCGCTCGGACCGGACGTATTCCGCGACATCCTCGACGGCGCCGCAGAGATGGACGCGCATGCCGCCAGCAACGCCCTCGAGACGAACGTCCCGATGCGGCTTGCCCTGCTCGATTACTGGAATGCTTCGGTTCGCGGCGCGCCGATGCGGGTGGTATTGGCCTATGCCAACCGGCTGCGGCTGTTGCCAACCTACCTGCAACAGCTTGAAATGGAATCGAACGGCAAATCGGCCGGGCCGGACGGTTTGACCGTCACACCGCCGACCGCCCCGGCCGTCTGGGGCGGCGAAGGCTCGGTTGGTCAACACTCCTATCACCAGTGGCTGCATCAGGGCTCGCAGGCGGTGCCGTGCGAGTTCATCCTGGCCGCCGATCGCAGCCGGGATCCGGAAGGCCTGGCCACACTGACGTCGCATGCGCTGGCGCAGGCGGAAGTGTTGGCCAACGGCCGGAGCCTCGCGGAAGTCATGGCCGAAGAGCCCGGCCTGCCGGAAGGCGTTGCGCGGCAGAAGGTCCACGCCGGCGGCCGGCCCTCCACCCTGCTCTCGCATGCCGACTTCGGCCCGAAAGCGTTTGGATCGCTCGTCGCGCTCTACGAGCACCGGACTTACTTCGCCGGTCACCTCTGGGGCCTCAATCCGTTCGACCAATGGGGCGTCGAGCGCGGCAAGACGATGGCCGCGCGCCTGCGCCCTGCCTTGACCGCGCCGGAAAAGGCCGAGGATGCGGTGACCGCTGCGCTGATCCGGATGATCCGCTGACCGATGCCTGTAGTCCGGCTTCTTCGGGAACGGA
Organism: Hyphomonas sp.; assembly: GCA_041739025.1. Taxonomy (GTDB): domain Bacteria; phylum Pseudomonadota; class Alphaproteobacteria; order Caulobacterales; family Hyphomonadaceae; genus Hyphomonas. Next base: position 174 of record JBGSOU010000526.1, on the reverse strand, counting down.
CCCTCGGCGAGACTCGATGGGTCGCGCTTGACGCGCGCGCCAGGCCGGCCGCTCTGTATCTCGACCGTCCACACGACACCGCCCGGCGGGCGATTGTCGGCGAGCGGCTGAACGCGCGGATCCGGCGGCTCGACAGCGGGCTCGGCGGGGCGTTCGCCGATCTCGGCGCCAAGG
>JBGSOU010000520.1:0-3458 GCA_041739025.1 Hyphomonas sp. | reverse complement strand
GCGGGCCGCATCGGCGGCCGCAAGTGCAGTGGGTGAGGACAGCCGGATGCCCTTCCCCGGCCTGCCCCGTGCAATCCGGGCGGCTTCCTTCGGCGCGCCGGCCGCATCCAGCGCCTTGCTGCAATCGGCGTCCGACAGAGGGGCCAGTTTCAGGACACGGCACCTCGACCGGATGGTCGGCAGGATGGGCTGGCTGCCATGGTTGATCAGGAACAGGACGCAGCGCGGCGGCGGCTCCTCCAGCGTCTTGAGCAGCGCATTTGCACCGCTCTTGTTGGTCTCGTCGATGGCATCGACGATGCCGATCCGCCAGCCGCCCAACGCCGGTTTCATCGTGAAGAAATCCGTCAGTGCCCGGATCTGGTCGACCGAGATGTCCTGCGTCAACTTTCCCTTGTCGTTGAGCTCCCGATGAACGAGGCGCAGATCGGGATGGCTGCCGGACGAGAAGGCCCGCCACACCGGATCCGAAGCGTCAGCGTCCAGCGGATGGTCCGCCGGGCCGCGTGCTCCGAACAGGTAAGCCGCCAGCCGGGACGCAAGCCTTGCCTTGCCGATGCCCTCAGGACCTTCGATCAGCCAGGCGTGGTGCAGCCGTGTTTGCGCATGCGCCCGGAGGAACAGGCGCTCGGCGGTTTCATGTCCGTACAGCGGCCAGCCGGCGGTCATGACGCGGTCGCTGCCGGGAGGAGGCGGTGCAAGAGGCTCGTCCAAGCGGCGTCAGCAACTTCCGACGCCGGGCGGCTCGCATCAATCAGCTGGCACCGCTCCGGCTCCCGCCGCGCGATGTCCGAGAAGGCGACCCGGACGGCTTGATGAAAGTCCATGGCGCGCTGTTCGAACACGTCCTGCATGCCCTGGCGCGCCGCGCGGCGGTCGTGTGCGATGTTGACGGGCGCATCAAGGATCAGCGTCAGATCCGGCCGGGTATCGCCGACAACATGGGCTTCGAGATCCAGAATGACGGCGGGTGATACCTCTCCGGACGCGCCTTGGTAGACGCGCGTGGAATCGCTGAAGCGGTCGCAGAGGACCCATTGTCCGGCGGCAAGGGCCGGTCGGATCAGAACCTCGAGGTGATCCCGGCGCGCCGCATTCATCAGCAGGGCCTCGGCGAGCGGAGAAAACGGCTTGCCGCCCGGCGGGTTCAGCACAAGCGCGCGGATTGCTTCGGCACGCGGTGTTCCGCCCGGTTCGCGCGTCAGTACCGCATCGATGCCGTGCTGCGCCAGCCGGTCGCAAAGCGCGCGTTGCAATGTTGATTTTCCGGTGCCCTCACCGCCTTCAAGCGTAATGAATCGGCCGCGGGCAGGACTATTCATCACCGCCCTTCAACTCTTCCTCCGGCGCGTCTTCGCCTTTCATCATCGTGCCGATACCGGCGATGGCGAGCCCGATAAAGCCCAGTTTCTTGACATCGGCTTCGGCAATCACCGGCGCGCTCACGGGCGCCTGCCCTTCAAGCGTCACGACGAACCGGCCAACCGTATCGCCCTTCTTGATCGGCGCTTTCACGGCGCCGTCGAGGACAAGTTCCGCCTTCGCTTTCGTGAACGACGCCTTGTGGCTGACCACCTTGACCGGCTCTGCAAGCGAGACGGGCACTGCAGTCTGTTCCCCGAGCCAGACGGGAACGTCCGGAAGGGTGACCGTCTCGGGGCCGATGGATTTCAGTTCAAAGCTCTGGATGGCGACGCGCATCAGCCGTTCGGCCTCCTGGGCGCGGGCCGCCATGGTCGGCAGACCGTTGATCACGATCGTGCGGCGCACGCCGTCGCGCACGGCCGAAGCCGTCAGCCCGTAGCCGGACTCTTCGAGGTGCCCGGTTTTCAGGCCGTCGGCGCCGGCAACTTCGAGCAGGGGGTTGCGGTTCGCCTGCGTATAGTCGCGCCACGTGTAGGATGGGAACGAGTACCACGGGTAATATTGCGGGTATTTGTCGATCGTCATCTTGGCGAGTTTTGCCAGATCGGCGGCCGAAATCACATGACCTTCGCCTTCGAGGCCGGTGGCGTTCACGAAGTTGACGGTCGACAGGCCCATTTCGTGCGCCATCTGGGTCATGCGCGCCGCGAAGGCGGGCTCCGAGCCGGAAATGCCTTCGGCCAGCACGATGCAGGCATCGTTGCCGGACATGGTGATCACACCGTGCAGCAGTTCTTCGACAGTCGGGGTGTCCTTGGGCTTGAGGCCCATCGTCGATGTGCCGGATGGAAAGCCGCCGCGGCGCCAGGCGTCTTCGCTGACGGTGAAGCGGTCGGTCAGCGCAAGTTCGCCGCGTTCGATCAGTTCGAACACCGTGTAGGCCGTCAGCATCTTGGTCATCGAGGCCGGCGTCATCAGTTCGTCGCCGCGCTTCGAATACAGGATCTGGCCGGTCTCATGGTCCATGATCACGGCGTACTCGGCCGGCGTGTCAATCAACTGGGCCGACGCCGGCAACGCCGCGATGAGCCCCATAGATGCAACCGCTGAAATGATCCCGCGCCAGAACTTCACGATGTCAGACTCCCTCTTCCGCAATGGTCACGCGCAAACGCGGCCCCTTTTCCCGGATATCCGGGAAAAAGGGCCGGTTTGTGGTCAGCGTCAATGGGTTGGCTGCGGGCATTCTACTCCGCAGTGACAACCCGTCCGTCGCCCTTGCCTTCTGCAGAGAGGCGGTCACGGATCTGCTGGGCCGCGTCGCGGCTGGCCAGCGGCCCGACGCGAACCCGGAAATAGTCGGTGCCATTCACCCGGGCCGGCACGATTTCCACAGGCAGGTCGCCCTTGAGGCCGCGGTACATGGCTTCGGCATTGCCGATGTCCGAGAAGGACGCGAGTTGTACATAAGTGGCGCCGCCCTGGGCATTGACGCTGGATTTGACCGGTTCGGGCTTCACGCCCCAGTCGGACGGCGGCTCGGGCCATTTGACCGCGACACGCTTCGGCGCGGGTTCAGTTGAAAGCGAGGCGCCGCCGGCCAGCTCGTCGCCGCCCAGAAGTTCGTCGGCATTGGTCTGCGGCGCGCGAACGCTCGTCAGCATCAGCTTGGGCTGAGGCTCGGCGTCCAGAACCTCGACCTTCGACACGTCCGCCGGCGCGTTTCCGACGAGGCGCAGCGTCAGTTCGGCCTTCCCTGCCCCATCAAAACCCAGCGCGCGGGCGGCCTGTCGTGAGACCTGCAGAACCGCGTTGTCTTCAAACGGGCCGCGATCATTGACGCGGACCACCACTTCCCTGCCCGTGGCGGGGTTTGTCACCGCGACGAGGCTCGGCAGCGGCAATGAAGGGTGCGCTGCGGTCAACGCCGTCTGGTCGAAGATCTCGCCATTCGAGGTCGGCAGGCCGTCGAATTCATCACCATAGATGATCGCCATGCCGCGCTCGAACACCACGCTGCCCGCGGGGCTCGAAACCGGCGCGGGAGCTGGAGCCATCGGCTGGAGGGCGGCCGCCTCGACCACCGGCCCCCG
>JBGSOU010000511.1:0-6868 GCA_041739025.1 Hyphomonas sp. | reverse complement strand
GTCGGCTTGACGCCGCGCCCCTCGCGCACGAACAGCGGGTCCTCGAAATGCGTCCGCAGGCGGGCCAGCGCATTGCTGACCGCCGGCTGGGTGATGTGCAGACGCTCGCTCGCCCGGGTCAGGCTGCGCTCGGTATGGATGGCTTCCAGCACGGGCAGGAGGTTCAGGTCGAGGGTGCGCAGGTTCATGCCGGGCTCTTCATCTATCACCAAAGGTGATGAGAAGCCTTCATAAAATAAAGTAGCCGAATAGTCGAGGCGGGCGCATCAAGACCGCCGAGACTGGAGTTCCGGCATGTCGGCCGCCCTACATCCAACCCGCCGCTTTCAGCAGCATTACCGCGCCAATCGCGGTGACGATGTAGCGCATCCACTTCTTGAAATCGACATCCGTCATTTTCTCCAGCACGTGTCCACCGAGGGTCGTGCCGAGCATGGTCAGCGGAATGGCGGCCGCGAACAGCCACCAGGGCGGCAGGTCCGCGGTGCCCGAGGCGGCGATCACCGGAACGCTCCAGAACACGATCTTCACGAAATGCGCGAGCACCTGGGTGACCGCCTTGGTCGCGACAATCGCCTGCCGGGTCATCGCGGTGCGCACGAAGAACAGGTCGAGCAACGGCCCGGCGACCCCCGCGACGGTGTTGAGCGCCTGAACCACGAAGCCCGCCCCCTCAGCCTGGAAGCGGCGCTGGATGTCGAGATCGGCCAGCCGCTTCGGCAACCAGACGAGCAGCGTGGTGAGCCCCAGCAGCAGGTAGACGATCTGCTGGTCAGGCCGCCAGGCGAGGGCAAACAGCAGCGCCACCGCCGCCACCGAGCCGGCCGCGTAGCGCCGGAACACGGACCAGTCGATATGGCTGCGCCAGAGCCAAGCACGGTAGCCGTTGGAGAACATCTGCACCGCACCGTGGATGATCATCGCGCTGGCCACCGGCACGAGGGCGGCCAGAACGCCCATGAAGATCACGCCGCCGGCCATGCCGAACATGCCCGAGATGAACGTCGTCACCAGGACGGTCACAAGCAGGATGGCGGCGGTGGACACGGTCATCGCACCGGACTTAGCCGAGTCCCCCCGGCCGGGCGAGCCAGAAAGAATTTGCGCGCCCCCCGGCGCGTCAGTTACCCTGCTGGGCAAGACCAGCAGAAAATTTGAAACTCCGGAGAGGAAACACACCGATGCCTGACACCCAAAGAACATCCGATGCGAGCGCCGACATGAACGACCTGCGCATGTCGGAGGGCGCCCGCCCGCTTTACGAGCACGTGAAGAAATTCATCGCCGAAGTCGTCAACCCGATGAGCGAGGAATTCCACGCCCTCGACGAAGGCAAGAAGGATATCTGGTCCTACGCGCCGGGCCAGCTCGAGCTGCTTGAAAAGGCCAAGGACGAAGCCAAGAAACAAGGCCTCTGGAACTTCTTCCTGCCGGACGCCGAAACCGGCGAAGGCCTGTCGAACCTCGACTATGCCTACATCGCTGCCGAACTCGGCAAGAACCCGATGGCTTCCGAGACGATGAACTGCTCGGCGCCTGACACCGGCAACATGGAAGTGCTGGAGCGCGTCGGCACGCCGGCCCAGAAGGAAATGTGGCTGAAGCCGCTGCTGGAAGGCAAGATCCGCTCCGCCTTCGCGATGACCGAGCCGGGCATGGCCTCCTCGGACGCCAAGAACGTTTCGATGTCCGCCGTGCTGGAAGGCGATGAGTGGGTCATCAATGGCGAGAAGTTCTACATCTCCGGCGCCGGCGATCCGCGTTGCCGCATCATGATCACCATGGTGAAAACCAATAACGGCTCTGACGTGAACCGCCAGCAGTCGCAGATCCTGGTGCCGCTGCCGCATCCGGGCGTCGAGATTGTCGGCCCGATGCACGTGTTCGGCGATCCGGATGCGCCGCATGGCCACATGCACCTGCGCTTCAAGAATGTTCGTGTGCCGAAGGAAAACATGCTGCTCGGCGAGGGCCGCGGTTTCGAGATTTCGCAGCTGCGCCTCGGCCCGGGCCGCATCCACCATTGCATGCGGTCGATCGGCCAGGCCGAACGGGCGCTGGACCTGATGTGCCGCCGGGGCCTCAGCCGGGAAGCCTTCGGCCGCCCGCTGGCGAAACTGGGTGGCAACACCGAGATCATCAGCCGTGCCCGGATCGAGATCGAAGCGATGCGCATGATGGTCCTGAAAGCCGCCAAGGCGATGGACGTGCTGGGCAACAAGGAAGCCCGCGTCTGGATCTCGATGGTCAAAGCAATTGAGCCGGAGCGCGTCTGCCAGATCATCGACCAGGCCATCCAGATCCACGGCGCCGCCGGTGTCTCGCAATGGACCCCGCTGGCCCGGATGTATGCCAATCAGCGCACCCTGCGCCTCGCGGACGGTCCGGACGAAGTCCACCACATGGTGGTCGGCCGTCACGAGCTGCGCCGGTATGAAGGCGGCGAGGAAGATCCTTCGCTGGCCGCCGTCTGGCGCAAGTAAGTCCGGAAACGGATTGAAAATCAGGAGCGCGCGGGGGGAAACTCCCGCGCGCCTTTTCTTGCGCCTCGGGCTGATCTTCTCCGGCTTCGCGGGGGGGCTATGGTGTCGCCGCGGCCCGCTCGGAGACTTTTGCATACAGATCCTCTCCCCAGCCCTTCGCCTCGCCGGAGAACAGTGACTCGGGCGGTACGATTTCAGGCCCCAGCCCGGGGGCGAGTGGCGGTGAGAAATAGCCGAGCGCATAGCTGCCCATCGCATAGCCGATGAGGCGCTGCAGGTCGGGCGGCAGGCTTGCGGCGATATCGGGCGGACAGGAGAGGTACTGGTTTTCCTCCTGCCGCAGCCAGCCGAGCGAGTAGGTGATGTTGATGCCGATCCGGTCGGCCTGTGAAACGTTCGCGCCGCCGGAATGGATCACCGAGCCGGTGTAGAGGATGACTGAGCCCGCCTTCATCTCCGCCTGGGTGATCTCTTCCTCTTGCGCGCCGCGGCCCTCTTCCCAGAGATGGCTTCCCGGAACGACGCGCGTGGCGCCATTCTCCTTCGTGAAGTCGGTCACGGCCCAGATCATGTTGAGCTGCGGCTCGATGCTGCGCTGGAGATAGCCGCCCCAAGCGAGCCGGTCGCGGTGCAGAACCTGAGCATCCTGTCCGGGCTTGATGCGGATGACCTGTGTCAGGTGCAGCTGGTAGCGGTCGCAGAAAGGCGCGAGGAAGGCCGCCGTCGCGGCGTTGACAAGCGGGTCCATCACGAGATCGCGGCAAGCCGGCGATCGCGCGACGAGGGCGCCGGTGCGCGTTGTCAGCCGCCCCGTGAAGTCATCCCGGCCGCCGGGCGTCGCCTCCACATAGGGCATGATTTCCGTCCGCACACGGCTCAGAAGGTCCGGCGTCATCAAGCCATCGATGATGACTGCGGCATCTTCCGCCAGAACGTTCATCACTTCGTCGCGGGTGGCAGTTGCAGGAAGGTGTTTCAGATTGGGCATGGCGGGTCTCCTCCAGGCGGGCGCTGCGGCGATCTTCAGGGCCGCCGTTACTGGCCTTGCGGAGACAGTATCTGATTTCCCAGCCGTGTCATCCGGCCGCTGCCCCTGCCGCGGGCGCCGGATTGACAACGCGACCACATAGGCAGACGTTCGGCGCATGACAGGAGGACCCGTGCGATGCGTTTCAAGACTGTGCTAGTTGCCCTGTCTTTGATGGCTTCGATCCCGGCAGCGCCGGCGCTGGCGCAGGACATGGAGCGGATGATCGTCACCGCAAACCGGGTCGAGGAAAGCGAGCGCCAGAGCGCGCCAGCCGTGTATCGCCAGATCCCGGCAGATTTCCTGCTGGTGGCGCTGACCTTCCAGAGCGCGACCCGAGATTCGAGCGAGCGCGCCAAGGAATTGGAGACTATGTTCAATCGGCTGAAGGCAAAAGCGGGCAAGACCGATCACATCAATCTAGTTGGCGGGACGCTGGGTCAGTCCACAGCAGACATCGATACCGTTCTGTTCACGGATGTCTACACCACGGACTATACGGGCACGGGACGTTTCACGCTGACGCTGAGCGTTGATACGCGCGAGGAAGAGTCCTTCGAGGCGTTGATGAAACGGGCGCAGGCGTTCGTCGGGTCGATCGACATGGCAGGCCGGTCGGAAGCCTATCTCGGCGACAGCCAGTTCATCGGCGCCCGCGACGTGGCCAAGCACCGGGCCGATCTCGTTGCCGACATTGCTGCCGAAGTGTCCGCGCTCAAGACAAGTTTTGCGCCGGCCAAGGTCACGCTGACGGGGCTCGAGAGCCGGATCATCACCCAGCCTTCCGGGCCGCTGGAGCTCGAGATTTTCATACCCTATACGCTGACAGTCGAGAGCGGCGAGTAGGCCTCAGAAGGGCACGTTCGGATCGTCTTCGCCGGTTTCGCCGAGGGTGAGGCCGGCGAAGTCGAACACGCGCCCGTCGTGCAGGTGGCTCGGCCGTACATTGGCAAGGGCGCGGGCCATCACCTGGCGCACACCGGGCTTCTTGCGCTCCCAGTCGTCGAGCAGGTGTTTCATCGCAACCCGTTGCAGCCCGTCTTGGCTGCCGCAGAGATTGCACGGAATGATCGGGAAGTTCATCGCCTCGGCGAACTTCTCAAGATCGGCTTCGGCGGCCGTGATCAGCGGGCGGAACACCATCACGTCGCCCTCATCGTTCAGCAGCTTTGGCGGCATGGCGGCGAGACGGCCGCCATGCACGAGGTTCATCATGAAGGTTTCGAGCGCGTCGTCGCGGTGATGGCCGAGGACGATGGCCTCGCAGCCCTCTTCCCGTGCGGCGCGATACAGGATGCCCCGGCGCAGGCGCGAGCACATGGAACAATAGGTGCGCCCGGCCTCGACCTTTTCGGTGACGATGGAATAGGTGTCTTCGGTGAGGATGCGGAACGGCACGCCCACAGAGGCGAGCCAGTCCGGCAGGACATGGCTCGGAAAGCCCGGCTGGCCCTGGTCGAGATTGCAGGCGACGAGATCGACCGGCAGGGCGCCCTGCCAGGCAAGGTCCATCAGCACGGCGAGAAGGCCGTAGGAATCCTTGCCGCCGGACAGGCAGACCAGCCATTTCGGCCGGGGCCGTTCGGCGCTCTCGACCGCGCGGCGGTCCACCAGGCCGTAGGTATCGATGACCTCTAGGGCGCCGCGGACGAGGCGTTTGCGCAGCTTCTTGAAGCTGACGGAGTCCGGCGCGCCGGCGTACAGGCTGGGTGTGTTGGGAACGGTATCGGCCATGCGCCGGGATTTGCCATGCAGGGCGGCGCGGGGCAAGCGCTGGCGCCCGGACGCAGCCTTTCGGGGCCGGCCGGCGGGGCGTTCGGGGATGGAGAGGGTGCGGCTAGGAGGTGTTGGGGATGGGGCCAAGTGCCCCCTCCGGCCCTTCGGGCCACTTCCCCCGCGCGCGGGGGAGGATGAGGGCGTGCGCCGGGGCGGACTCCAAGCAAGCCGGGAGATCTGATCCCCAGCCCGGATCCGTCAGGACACGGAAGGTCCGGGGGCGCGGTTTGTAGAGGCGCGGGTCGGTTCGCGGGGCAACATAGCGGATCGTGACGAGGCCCCAGGGGCTGACCGAATAGAGCACATCGTCAGGCTGGTGGGTTTCGAACCAGCGGATCAGGCCATTCAGCTGCCACCACAGGATCAGCCAGCACAGCGGATGCACCCGCCCGAACAAGGGGGCGAAGTGCGGATGCTGGCGAAGGCGGGTGAGCGACCACATGGCGCGAAGTATACCTCCGCCGGCGGAGGGGTGGCGCAACAAACCGCGAGATATTTTACATCGCCTTGATCGGGCGATGGATTTTGTTTTTCCGGGGGCCGGAAACCGGTGCGTAAGTCCGTCAGGCGGCCCGGTTGCCGGGGAGCAGGCGGCGGAAGACATTCTTCCACCATTGGCGCCAGAGCCAGGCGCGGCGCAGTTTGGCGTTGGACGGTGCATCGCGTTCGCTGCGGGGCACGAGCATGTCGTTCATGCGCGGCTGATAGCGGCGGATCAGGTCTTCCTCGATGCGGGCGCGGTCCGTGCCGGTCCGGACCTGCAGCACATGCCGCTCGGTGGCGCCGCGTTTCCACCAGGCCTCCCACCAGCGTTCATGCCCGAACAGGCGCGAGCGCAGGTCGGTCGCCTTGCCGATATAGAGCGGGAACAGGAAGAAGCCGAAGCGGCGGCGCACGAAGATGTAGATGCCGCCGGCTTCCGGGATCGCCTTGCGGGTGAGCGTGATCTTGAAGCGATAGGCCTCGCCGGTCTCGCCATACCAGACGTGCCAGCGGAACAGGAACCAGTCGAAGAGGAACATCAATCACCCACCCGTTTGCGCTCCAAAGCGGAGCGGACGGCCGCGAGAATCGGTGATTTCCGGTTAACGGGGGATTAACCGTCGCGGCAGGCCGCCCGGACGGGGGCGAAACTCAACCGGTGGAGGGCGCAAGGGCCGAGGCGGGTCAGGGCTTCGGCGTGGGCGGCGGTGCCGTAGCCCTTGTGCTGGCTGAAGCCGTAGCCGGGGTGCTGACCGCAGAGGGCTTTCATCTGTGCGTCGCGGTGGGTCTTGGCGAGGATCGAGGCGGCGGAGATGGCGGGCTCGGTGAGGTCGCCCTTGATGATGGCGGTGGCCGGGGCGGGGAGGTTTTTCGGCAGGGCGTTGCCGTCGATCAGGATATGGGCGGGGGCGCGGGCGAGGCCGGCGAGGGCGCGCGTCATGGCGAGGAAGGTCGCTTCGCGGATGTTGAGGTGGTCGATCTCCTCGGGGCTGGCCTCGGCGATGGCCCAGGCGAGGGCGCGTTCGCGGATTTCGGGGGCGAGGCGGTCGCGGGCGGCTTCGGTGAGCTTCTTGGAGTCGGTGAGGCCGGAGATGGGGCG
>JBGSOU010000504.1:0-3204 GCA_041739025.1 Hyphomonas sp. | reverse complement strand
GTCAGCCCGCCGGCCGCGCCGGGCGCACCCGCCTCGCTGCGCCTGCGTCATCCGGAAGAGTGGCATCAGAACGGGCGAACCTATGTCTACATTGATCCCGAAACCCGCCAGCTCACCGGCAGCCGGGATGGGCGGGACCTGAACCGCGCCGACCGCGTCTTCAACGCGTTCTATCCCCTCCATTCGGCCGGCATCGGCGGACGGCCCTATGAAGCCCTGACCTTCCTCACCGGGCTCGCCATGACGCTGCTGGGCCTGGTGGGGACCTGGACCTTTCTGAAGCGCCCCCCGCGCCGGCGCCGGAAAATGCCGCCCGCCCCGACTTGACCGCAGGCGAACTCGCCGGGTTTTCACTTGCAATCACCGTTCGGCTGGACCAGCTTCGGGGCCGGAGGCAGGGATGCACGTTGATACCGACCTGACCGGCAAGCTTCTGATCGCCCTTCCCGGGATCGGCGACAAGCGGTTCGAACGTTCCGTGATCCTTCTGTGTGCCCACACGCCGGAGTTCGCGATGGGCATCGTGCTGAACAAGCCGATGGACGGGATCGACCTGCACGACATGCTGGACCAGCTCGGTGTCGAGATGGAAACGTCGCTGCGCGGGGTGCGTGTACTGGACGGCGGCCCGGTGGCCACCGACCGCGGATTCGTGCTGCACACGGATGATGTGATCTGCGACGGCACCACGATGGAAGTCGACGGCGACATCTGCATGACCGCGACGCGCGACATTCTGGGCATGATTGCCTCGATGGCGCCGCCGCGCCAGTCGGTCTTTGCGCTGGGTTATGCCGGCTGGGGCGCCGGTCAGCTGGAAGCGGAACTGGCGAACAATGCCTGGCTGGTCTGCGAGCCGGATTCCGATCTCGTGTTCGGCGACGCCTTCGATCACAAATGGCGCCACGCGATGACCCGGCTTGGTGTCGATCTCTCGCGGCTTCAATCCGGGGCGGGCAACGCATGAGACCGGCCAGCGTGGTGACTGTACACGAGGCCGTCTCGCCGCTGGAGGTCAACGCCTTTGGCGGGCTGATCTCGGAATACGTGGCCTGGTGCCGCGAACGCTACAAGAATGATCCCTGGCTCATCGAGATGGCCTTCAGCCACCAGGGGCTGGATGCGGAATTGCTGAAGCTGACCGAACTCTACGCCCCGCCGAATGGCCGCATGCTGATTGCCGAGGATGCCTATGAAGTGCTGGGCGGGGTCGCCTTCAAGCGCGTCGATGCCCGCATCTGCGAGATGAAGCGGATGTTTGTGCGCACGGCCGCCAACGGCCGCGGCCTCGGGCGGATGCTCTGCACCGCGCTGCTGAAGGCGGCTGCCAAGGATGGCTACAAGGTGATGCGCCTCGACACCTCGCGCGAGATGGTCGAGGCGATCGGCCTCTACAAGTCCTTTGGTTTCAAGGAAACCGAACCCTTCATCGACTATCCGGAACGGATGCGTCCGATGATGATCTTCATGGAACGGGCGCTTGACGATATCGGCTAGTCCCGGGCGCGATCAGCCCTTCAGGTAGGCCAGCGCCGCTTGCGCACCGATGCCTTTCGAGAAGGCAAAGCCCTGCGCGTTGTCGAAGCCGAGCGCCCGCAGGCGGCCGGCGTCTTCGCGTTTCTCGACGCCTTCGGCGGTGGTCGACATGCCGAGGCGGCTGGCGAGCAGCGTGATGGTCGACAGGATCGTGTCGGTGCGCGCCTGGCCGAGACGCGCCGTCAGGTCATGGTCGATCTTCAGGCTGTCGAAAGGCAGGTCCGCCAGCCAGGCAAAGGAGGAATGCCCTGTACCGAAATCATCGAGCACCAGGCCGGCGCCCACCGCCTTCAGGGCCATCGCCGAGGCGAGTGTCTTGGTCTCGTCGCGCAGCGCCGCCTGTTCGGTCAGTTCGATGCGGATCGCCCGTTCGGGCAGTTCATAGCTGGACGACAGCGCATCGATCAGCGCCGGGATGGTGCTCTTGGTCAGCTCGCGCGCGGTGAGGTTCACGTGCATGAAGAGGTCGTCGCGATTCGCCTCGCGCCGGAGGTCTGCGAGCGTTTCGGCCGCGCGGATCAGCATGTTGGACGCGAGCGCCTGGTCCTCCCAGCGGCTCGGCGGCACGGTCAGCCCCGTCCCGGTCCAGCGGGCAAGCGCTTCGAAGCCGACGACGCGGCCATCGCGCAGCGAGATGATGGGCTGGTAGACCGGCACGAGATCCGGGCCGGGCTTCAGGTCCACAGGGTCGAATTCCGGGAAGTCCTCGCCGGTCAGCAGCATGCCGCGCGCTTCGGTGTCGCTGATGAAGGCGCCGACGAGATGGATGTCGTGGCCGTTGGACAGGCGCAGCGGGCAGCGGACCGGGCCGTCACCCGGCTCGAACACGCGCTTCAGGCGGCCCCGGCTGAGACCTTCCAGCATCTTCTCGAGGGCGTCGATGGACCAGATGCCGCCGAGGTCAGACAGGCTTGTGCCGGAGGGCGCTTCAATCTCCAGACGCCCCGCTTCGGCGCGCCAATGCCAGCTACCTTGAGCCTGTGCGGGTTTCATGAGTGCCATAAGAGAGAGTCCTAGCGGTCCGGGCGCGGCCTGACGAGACCGAAAAGAACATGATCACGGCGCGCACCGGCGATCTCGAGATAGGCGGCGGCCAGCCCCTCTTCAGCAAATCCCGTGCCTTCCAGAACCCGCCGCGAGCGGTTATTTTCGGGCACGATTCCCGCTTCGATACGCCAGAGGCCGAGATCCGTGAATGCCCAATGGCAGGCGGCGCCCACCGCTTCGCGCATATAGCCCTGCCCCTGGAAGTCTGCGCCCTGCCAGTAGCCCAGACTGGCACTGTCGGCCGGCCAGGGCCGCACCTGCGTGAAGGACAATCCGCCGATCAGGGCATTGTCGGACTGGCGCCGGATGAAGAACACGAAGGCGGTGCGCGCTTTCCAGGCCGCCGACCACGCCTTCAACCGGCGGTTCCAGTCGCGCCGCGACAGCGCATCGCGGGGCCAGAGCGGTTCCCAGGGCTCGATATAGCTGCGGCTATGGGCGCGCAGCTTTGCCCAGTCGTCATAGTCAGCCCGGCGGGCCGGCGCGAGGACGAGCCGGGACGAGACGATCAGCGTGTCCGGCGGAACGCTCGTCATGGTGGCTCAGCGCGCAAACTCGAGGACGCGGGCCCGCACGGCGGCGAAGTCGGACGCAACGCGCTCGAACACTTCGCCGCGAGCC
>JBGSOU010000498.1:0-2470 GCA_041739025.1 Hyphomonas sp. | reverse complement strand
GCCTCACCGAAGGCCTTGCCGCGCTCGGCCGGCGCAAGCTGGACGCGGCGGCGCTGGAAGAACTCGAGGACCTGCTGATCACGTCCGACATGGGCACCAAGGTGGCCGCGCGGGTCACCAAGGGGCTCGCCAGGGGCCGGTTCGACCGCGAGATTTCCGGCGACGAGATCCGCAGCGTGCTCGCCGAAGAGATCGAGGCGATCCTGAAGCCGCGCGAGAAGGTCGTCGATTTCTCGGACGGGCCGCGCCCGCGTGTCGTGCTGTTCGTCGGCGTCAACGGGTCCGGCAAGACAACGACGATTGGCAAGATTGCATCCAAGCTGCAGGGACAGGGTGCCAAGGCTCTGCTGGTGGCCGGCGACACGTTCCGCGCAGCGGCGGTGGAGCAGCTGAAAGTCTGGGGCGAGCGGGGCGGCATTCCGGTGATGGCAGGCGCGCCGGGTGCTGACGCTGCGGGACTTGTCTATGGCGCGGTGGAACGGGCTCAGGCGGAAGACCTGGACCTCGTCCTGGTCGATACGGCCGGACGGCTGCAGAACAAGACGGAGCTGATGTCCGAGCTGGGCAAGATCGTCCGGGTTCTGAGAAAGATTGACCCGACGGCGCCGCATGACGTGATTCTCGTGCTGGATGCGACCGTCGGCCAGAATGCGCTGAGCCAGGTGGAGGCTTTCCGGCATACGGCAGGCGTCACGGGTCTCGTGATGACGAAGCTCGACGGCACGGCCAAAGGCGGCGTGCTGGTGGCGATTGCCGAGGCGCACGACCTGCCGATCCACTTCATCGGCATTGGCGAGTCGGCGGACGACCTGAGGCCGTTTTCGGCGGCGGCGTTTGCGAAGGCGCTGGTTGGGCTCAAGGGGTGAACATCCTTGAACCCCTCTCCCTTTGGAGAGGGGTTCTTGATTTGGTTACTCCGCCGCGTTCGCGACACCTGCTCCGTCGTCAAACAATTGTTCGATGCTGCGTCCGAACAGCCGGGCGAGGGCGAAGGCGAGGGGGAGGGAGGGGTCATACTTTCCGGTTTCGATGGCGTTCACCGACTGGCGGGAGACGTCCAGCTTGTCGGCCAGGTCCTGCTGGCTCCAGCCACGCTCGGTGCGCAGGGTACGGATGATGTTTTTCATGGTCAGACCGTCTTGCCGAAGTACAGGATGCAGCTGCTGAGCCCGTAGGCGGCGAAGAAGAGAGGCCCGAACCAGAAGGCGCTGAACTCGGGCACGGCGCCGAAGATCTGCAGGAAGCCGGCCGTGAAGGCGACGCCTGCGGTGATCGCGCCGCCCTGCGCGAGTGCTGTCAAATGGCGCAGGCGGGTATACTCGTCCGTCTCGCGCACAAGGCGCAGGATGGCCCAGAGTGTGCCGAGGAGGGGCAGCGAGGTCGCGATCGCCGCGCCTATCTTCAGGCCGAGCGGGGAAGTTTCCTCGTCGATGAAGTGCGATGCCAAAAAGATGATCACGATGTACAGCCCCATCAGAGGCCAGAACAGATAGTTGTATCGGCGGTTGGCGGTGCGAAAGCCTTTGGGTTGGGTCACTTGGTCGTCTCCTTGTCAAGTTTCCTTGTCTATATGACAAGGTTCCTTGACTAGTCAAGCGACCTTTACAAAATTTATTCCGCAGCGAGGGCCGAGGCGGGGGCTTCCTGCCGGCCACGCACCAGACGCCCGGGTTTCGCGCCCGTAGGCGTGCCGTCTCTATGCGTGATTTCGCCCTTGAGGATCGTCGCGGTATAGCCGGAAGCCCGCTGCATCAGGCGGCGGCCACCGGCGGGCAGGTCGCGGATCACTTCCGGCAGGTGCAGCTTCAGGCCGGAGAGGTTGATCACGTTGAGGTCGGCGCGCAGGCCCGGCGCGATCAGGCCCCGGTCCCAGAGGCCGATCCATTCGGCGGTGGCGCGGGCCTGCTTGTGGACGAGGAATTCCGGCGAGAGCCTCGCCCCGCGCGTGCGGTCGCGGATCCAGTGGGTCAGCATTGTCGTGGTGAAGGAGCCGTCGCAGATCATGCCGACATGCGCGCCGCCATCGGAGAGGCCGGGCAGGGTGGCGGGGCTCTGCATCATCTCGGCAATGGGGTTGAGCGAGCCTTGCGCATAGTTGAGGAAGGGCAGGTAAAGCATGCCCTGGCCATCGCGCTCCAGCATCAGGTCGAGGGCGGCCTCTTCGGGGCTGACGCCTCGACGGGCGGCGATGGCTTCCAGCGTGCGTTCGGGACCGGGTTCGTAATCGACCGGATCGGAGAGCTGGAAGATCTTGCCGAAGCTGCGCAACATCACTTTCAGGAAAGGGTTGTCCGTGGACGGCGCGTCCGCGAGGAGACGGGCGCGGAAGTCCGGATCGCTCAGCTTGCGCACGCGTTCGGCCTGCGGCAGCTCTGCAATCTCGCGGTAGACCGGATGGGCGCTGAACGGGTTGAGCGTCAGGTCCAGCCCGAGAAGCACGCCGACCGGGCGGGGCGCGACCTGCGCGCGG
>JBGSOU010000479.1:0-7548 GCA_041739025.1 Hyphomonas sp. | reverse complement strand
GACGACCTCGTGGCGGCGGCGCTCGCGGCCCATCCGGACGCCAGCCTCGCGAAGCTCGTCCTGCCGTCCGAACCGGCGGATCCGACGACCGAGATCGACCTGCGCACCAAGGCCGGCCTCCGCACGCTCTGGATCGACCGCACGACCGGCGCCGTTTTGCATGACACCGCGACGCCGGACCGGTTCATGAACTTCATCAAACGCATCCACGGCACGCTGCTCGGCGGGGACCGGGGCTCGCTGGTCGTCGAGATCATGGCGAGCTGGATGATCATCCTGATCCTGACGGGCATTTATCTGTGGTGGCCGAGAGACAGGCCGTGGTGGCGTGTGTTCGCACCGGCTTTCGGCCAAGGCCCCGGCAAGCGCGAAACCTGGCGCAAGATCCACGGCATGGGCGGCGCATGGATCGGCGGCCTCGTCCTCGCCATCCTGTTCTTCGGTTTGCCCTGGACACAGGTCTGGGGCGACGGGTTCAACAAGGCCAAGGCGCTGGCGGGCCTCAAGGCGCCGGGCCAGGAATGGTTTGTCACGCTCGAATCCGGTAATCCGCTGGCGGATCATTCGATGCACGACCTGCATGCCGGCATGGATCATGGCACGGGCGCGCAGCTCTGGGATCAGGGTACGGACGCCGCGGAAATGGACGTCCAATCCGCTTCCAGCGCCGGCGGCGCTCTCAGCCCCCTCTCGCTGGAGTCCGTGTTGCGGCTCGCCGCGCCGGAGCGCTATGCCCCGCCGGTGGAAGTGCAGCCGCCACGCGGCGAAAACGGCGTGTGGACGATCCGTTCGATGACCGCCTCGCGGCCAGACCGCGTGACGGTGCACCACGACCGGTGGACGGGCGCGGAGATCCTGCGGATCGAGTTCACAGACCACAACCCGGTCGACCGCTTCATGGCGCTGGGCGTCGCCTTCCATGAAGGCGCCTTGTTCGGCTGGTTGAACCAGTTGGCAGGCCTGATTGCGGCGCTCGGAGTGATCCTGCTGAGCGTCACGGGCGGCCTGATGTGGTGGCGCCGCCGTCCGAAGGGCCGCCTCGGCACCCCGCCGATGCCTGCCGACAAGCGGCTTGCGGTGGGTGTGATGGCGCTGATCATCGCGCTCGGCCTGTTCCTGCCGATGGCCGGCCTGACGCTATTGATGGCGCTGGCCGTCGATCTCCTGATTTCCGCCGGTAACCGCCTCTGGCCGAAATCTTCCTAGAGGCCCCAGGCGTCAGCGAGGATGCCGGCCAGCTTTTCGGTCCGCTTGCGGACGATTTCCGGCGTCCAGGCATCCTGTTCCATCAGGTCGCGTGTCAGGGCAAATTCCTGGCCGCCGCCGCCATTGAAGTAGATTTCCTTCTTGGCGCGGTAGTCGAGCCGGTCGGCCTTCTGGTTCACCTTGGTGGTGAGCAGCACGAAGTTGCCGATCGTGTCGCATTGCTCGCGGCGCTTGGCGGCGTCCGGCCAGGTGACCAGCCAGTGGCTGTCTTCCGGGATCGTCCGGGGCAGGACGTGCTCGACCGTCGCGTCCGATTCCGGCGGAATGGTGCGCCCGCCTGCCAGCGCCGCACACAGGCGCAGCGCGATGGCCCGGCGCTGGCCAAAGGTGGCGAACCGCCCGATCAGGCGTTCACGGGTCTTGCGGGCCTCGTCGCGGGAGATCGCGAAAGGCCCGCTTTTCGACAACAGAACCCGGTCATTGCGGACCGCTTCGGTGACGCGCGCAAAGCGGCGCCCGCGCTGGTCGCGGTCGTGGATCAGCAGCTGCATCACGAAGGACAACCGCTCGAGGCTCTGGAAGAATTCCGGCGCCGACGGATCGTCCGGTCCGCGCTCTGCGAGGAAGTGCAGGGCAGGCGCACGCCAGTTCTGTTGCTCGAGCGCGCGCATCTGGTGCAGGCAATTGGCGATCGATTCCGAGTTCGGGCTTTCGTCAAGCTGCGCGGTTTCGATCTGGCGATAGCTGCGCACATAGGCGGGCAGCATTTCGTCGAGAAACTTGCGGGCGTCGATCTTGGCGAGCGCGCCTCTCTGGAAGGCGGCGACGATGTCACCCTTGGTCCCACGGTCGAATATCGTGCGGATCTGGCGCAGCAGGTCATCAAACGCGTTCCCGCCAAGCACGGCTTCATGTTCGGACCAGCGTTCGGCATAGCGGGCCGCTTCGCTCGAAGTGAAGCGAGCGCGCTGGAACAGTTCGGTCTTGATGATGTCGTGGGCGCCCGGTTCCTTGCCGCGTGTATTCAGTACACGGAAAACCTTGAAGCCCTGGTCCTTGTTGTCGACTACAACGCGCACGAGGGCGCAGCCTTTCATCACGATTTCCACGAGGGCGCGGCGCTGTGCGGCGTCCAGTCCGCCCAGTTCCTTGTGAAAGGCGGCGGCATTGGCCGCCATCCGTGCCTGGCTTTCGCTTTCGCCGGGATCGGCGTCGAGTTCGAGTGTGGCGCCCGGGCGCTGGATCGTGTCGCGAAAGAAGGCGCCGTCCTGATAGTTGAGCGCGATGCGCCAGTTGGCGCCTTCACCGAGGATCGGGCGTGCGTCATCGGCAATCAGCGCGTGCAGCGCGTTGGCGCGGTCCTTGTCGGACTCGAGGTCGCGCAGCACGCAGAGCAGGATGGTCAGCGTCGTGAGGCGCTGCTGGCCATCGACGATCTCGAGGATACCCGGTTCGTCACCGTGTACGAAGACCACGGCGCCGATGAAGTGCGGAATTTGCGCGTCGGTCGCTTCCTGCAGGTCCTCCAGCAGTTCCAGCGCTTCGGTTTCGCCCCACGAATAGCTGCGCTGATACGGCGGCATGCGCAGCTTTTCGCCTGGCGCGAAGACGTCGCTCAATGAGCTTTCCTGCGCCCGAACGCCAAGATGCATGCCCGTTTTCCTCTACAGAGCCCTCTCCCTAGCCCTTGCCAAAGGCGTTCACAACGAGACATGAACGGCGCGCAATGTAATTCGCGGTTGAGTGTGACAGGAGAGTAACGCCATGCGGTTGGTGCGGTTTGAACAGGGCGGCAAAACCGCTTTTGGCCGGTTGGAAGGTGACAGGCTGGTGCCGGTTGCGGGCACGTCTCTCACGCAGGCGCTGGCCGGCGAGCCGGCGGGCGAACCGCTTCCCGTCCGTTCGGTCCGCCTGCTGGCGCCGGTGGCCCGGCCGGGCAAGATTCTTGGCATCGGCGTCAACTATGCGGCCCATGCCGCCGAGAGCGTCAGCTTCGTCAACACGTCGAAGCCGGAGGTGCAGAAATGGTTCAACAAGCAGGTGACCGCGACCAACGGGCCATATGATCCGGTCCACTTGCCGAAAGTCTCGGCGCAGCTCGATTATGAAGGCGAGCTGGTCGTCGTGATCGGCAAGGCCGGGCGGCATGTGCCGCGCGCGCGGGCGATGGAGATTGTCGCCGGCTATTGCGTCGGCGGCGACTATTCGGTGCGCGACTGGCAGAAGGCCAGCCAGACCATGATCATGGGCAAGGGCTTCGACACGCATGCGGTGTTCGGGCCGGCCATCGTGACGCCGGACGACGCGGGTGATGTTTCGGGTTGCGAGATCCGGACCTACGTGAATGGTGAGTTGCGCCAGTCTGCCACGCCGTCCCTGATGATCCATGACATCGCCGCCCAGATCGAACACCTGACGGCGGCGTTCACGCTGGAGCCGGGGGATGTCATCTACACCGGCACACCGGCCGGGGTCGGTGCAGGGTTCGATCCGCCGAGATGGCTGAAGGCGGGCGACATCGTGCGCGTCGAGATCGACAGGCTCGGGCATATCGAGAACGAAATTGTGGAAGAACCGGACACGATGCGTATCGGCTAGTCTACCGCTGCGCCGGAGGAACGACGGGGGCCCACCGATGAAGGCGGGCCCCTGTCTCCCCCGAGATCGCCCCCGCTCCGGCCAAAAAGGGCCGCGGACCGGGGCCGATCGATGAGGCTTAAGACTTTGTTAAGCGTCCCGGCGCGTCATCGTCCATGCGGTTTGTGCGGCGGGCACAGAAGAATCCGGGGCGTGTGGCTGCAAAGTCACGGTATTGTGCCGGGTTGCCGGGAGGGGCAAATCAAGCCAATTCCGAGCAATTCATTAACCAATTCCGCCGTAATTTTAAGATTGATGGGAAATTTCCGGGTGCTGGTTCAATGACGTTCTTCTTGTTCCTCCTGTATCTCGCCGCCGGCGCGGGCGTAGGCTATGGCCTGTTCGGCTATACGACCGTCGGTCTGCCCCTCGCGATTGCGGGCGGCGCGGTGACGTCGGCGGTGCTCGGACAGATTCACATTCTGGCAAAGGCCGGGGCGGCTTCGAAGCGCATCGATGACCGGCTGGATTCGATGGCCCGGGACGTGACCGAGGTGAAGCGATCCCAGAAGGTGACCGAGGCGCGCGTCGAGGTGGTCGAGCAGACCGTGAAGGTCGAGCTGACCGAGCGCCGCGACGCCCTCGTCAACGAAATGAAACAACTTGAGAGCCTGATCGGGCGTCTCACCGAAACCTTTGAGTCGAAGCTGGCCCAAACGGCGGGCGCCCGTCAGGTCAGCCCGGTCGAAGACGCGATCCTCCGCGATGTGCGCGATGCACTCAAGGATGGGCGAGTTGACCTGCACCTGCAGCCGATCGTGTCGCTGCCGCAGCGCCGGGTCTCCTTCTATGAGGGCTTCACGCGCCTGCGCCGTGCGGATGGCTCTCTGATCCTGCCGGCCGATTTCCTGGACGCCGGCCGCCGCGCCAATCTGATGGGCATCATCGACAACCTGACCCTGTTCCGCTGCGTGCAGATCGTCCGCCGTCTGGCCGAGCGGGACCGCCGCGTCGGCGTATTCTGTAACATTGCCTCTGCGTCGCTGGAAGATCCGGCGCTGTTTCCGCTGTTTCTCGCATTCATGACCGAGAACCGCGACCTCTCCGGCGCCGTGATCTTCGAATTGCGCGCCGACAAGTTCGAACAGCGCTCGCCGGTGATGCGCGCGAACATGGAGAAACTGGCGGCGCTCGGCTTCCGCTTCTCGATCGATCACGCAACGAGCCTCGCGCTCGACCTGTCGCGGCTGCAGGCTGCCGGCGTGCGCTTCGTGAAGATGAATGGGGGCCAGCTGATCGAGCAGCTGCGCGATCCGCGCGGCGAACGCCCGATGTCGAACATCAACAAGCATCTCGATGGCGGGGAAGTCAGCGCGGTCTTCTCGCGGTATGGCATCACGATGATCGCCGAGAAGATCGAGGATGAAGCCAGCGTGCTGGAAATCCTCGAATACGAAATCGCCTACGGACAGGGGCACGTTTTTGGTGCACCCAGGCCCATCAAGGCGTCGTTGATGGAAGACACCGCGCCCCCGCAGGCCCTGCTGGACCGGCTGGCCAACTTCGGTTGATCGCTCCTGGCTTGATTTAGCCGGAATTTGCAGGCCTCCTCGCGTTTTCACGCTTGGAGACTGCTGTCATGTCCTTCGTCAAACTGATCCCGGCCGGTCTTCTCGCCGCGCTCGGCGCCTGCGTGATCGACACGTCGGGCGCCGCGCGCGCGCCGCAACCTGTCGCAGCCGAAGTCACTGTCGTCCAGGAGGCGCGCCTCGCCTTCATCGGCATTACCGGCACCTTGCCGGAGGTGGGCAATGATCTCCCGCCGGAGGTGCTTGATCCCCTGATGGATCTGGTGCCGGTGCGCCTTGATCTGACGATCCGGCCGCCGCTGGAGTTGAGCGTGGTCGGCGCCGACGGGATTCACGGTCCGCTGCCGGAGTGCGGCTTCGGTCCGGTCGATGTCAGCGAAGTGGCGGTGCCCACGGGATCGAACCAGATGCTGATGTCGGTGCGGCTGGGGTCCCCGGTCGACCATCCGGCCAACCTGCTCAGCTGTGACTATGACCCGGCCGAGATGACCGATACCTCACCGGGGGTGGTCGTGCGCCTGCGCGGGTGTTTCCTGCCGCAATCGGTGTCCATCCCGACAGCCGTGCAGTGGGTGCTGAACCCGTTGCCAGCCGCCGCCTGCGGCCTCGGCGATTGACCGGGCCGCCGGTCCGGCCTACCTCGCGCCCGCATGACAGCTCCCCAGTTCCCCGCCGGCCTCTCCGGCCTCGCCAACCGCTATGACACCATCCTGTGCGATGTGTGGGGCGTGATCCATAACGGCCGCGCGGCCTTCACCGAGGCCTGCGACGCGCTGGTGAAGTTCCGCGCGCAGGGCGGGCAGGTCAGCCTGATCACCAACGCCCCGGTGCCCGAAGCCCAGGTCGTGCGCTATTTCGAGCCGCTCGGCGTGCCGAAGACGGCGTTTGACCTGTGCGTTTCCTCGGGCGACGCGACCCGCGCCGAACTGGCTGCGCAACCGGACCGGACGGTCTGGCGGATGGGCGGCGACGAGGGCTGGGAACATGACCGGTTCCTGTATGACGGCATTGGCCTCACCTTCATCGACAATGATACGGCGGACCTTCTCCTGTGCATCGGCCTGCGCGACCAGGTGAACGACCAGCCGGAGGACTACCGCGCCGAGCTCGCCCGGGCCGTCGCCAAGGGCGTGCCGATGCTGTGCGCCAACCCGGACAAGCAGGTGCGCGTCGGCGGCAAGCTCTACTGGTGCGCCGGCGCGCTGGCCTCGATCTACGAGGATCTGGGCGGGCAGGTGATCTATCCCGGCAAGCCCTATGCGCCGATCTACCAGCTGGCGATTGCCCGCCTGACCGCACGGGGAACCCGCCCCGAACGCATCCTGTGCATCGGGGACAGCCCGGCCACCGATGTGCGCGGCGCCCGAATGCAGGGCTTCGACAGCCTGTATGTCGGCACGGGCCTCAAGCAGCACGGCGCAGACTTCGAGGCAGAAGTGACCGATCTGCTGGCCGATTACGGCGAACAGGCCACCTACGCGATGACCGGTCTCAGATGGTGACGCCGCGCGCGGCGCCGTGTAACGGAAAAACGCACAAAGTTTCAGGAGTCCCGACGCAATGGCCCAGTTTGGCGGATACAAGTACGAAGACCTTCAAGTGGGCCAGTTCCACGAGACGGTCCACACGATCACCGAGAATGACATCCAGCGCTTCGCCGAAGTGTCGGGTGACTTCAACCCGCTGCACATGTCCGACGAATTTGCGGCCACCACGATCTTTGGCAAGCGGATCGCGCACGGCGCGCTGACGGCGAGCTATATCTCCGGCATCCTGGGCAACAACCTGCCGGGTCCCGGCGCGATTTTCGTGGGCCTGTCGATGCGCTTCAAGCGCCCGGTCCATATCGGCGATGTCGTGACGGTGCGGGCCGAAGTGGCCGAGAAGCAGGACCGCGGCAACCGGGTGACGCTGAAGATCGAGTGCATTGTCGAAGGCAAGCGCGTGATCAGCGGTGAAGCCGAAGTGGTGGCGCCGAGCCGAGGGAAGTGATGGCGGTCTACGCCGACTATCGCGGACTGCCGGCAAGCGCGCGGGGCGCCTCGATCGCGCTCGGCAATTTTGACGGGCTGCATGCCGGCCACCGGGCCGTGATGGAAGCGGCGCGCCTTGCCGGGCACGGCAAGTTCTCCGTCGCCACGTTCGAGCCGCCGCCGCGGGCCTATTTCCGGCCCGG
>JBGSOU010000440.1:0-2265 GCA_041739025.1 Hyphomonas sp. | reverse complement strand
GCTGCACGCGCGTCCGCATCCCGCGCGGCGCTGCAGCGAACACGGGGCGCGCAGAACCCTCTGCCGTCTGAACTTTCCGATCAAAGACAGAGATCCAAGATGACCTACAAACTCCTCCGCAGCTCGGCTGCGGCCCTGATCGCATCCGGCAGTCTGGCGCCGGTGGCCCTGGCCCAGGCGGCAACTGAACTGCCCCCCATCGAAGCCCGCGAGGGCAGCGCGGAAGCGGGCGCCACCGGCGAACGCGGCAGCGGCATTTCCGTCCCCCGCGCCGATATTGAAACCGGACTGGCCAGCACGGCCGATCCGCTGATGCTGATTTCCCGCCAGCCCGGCGTCGAGGTCCAGTCGAATGGCGGCATCGCCTCCTTGCCGATCCTGCGCGGCCTCGCCGACGACCGGGTCGGCGTGCTGATCGACGGCCAGGCGATCACCGGCTACTGCCCCAACCACATGAACTCGGCGACCTCCTACATCAACGCCGCCCGCGTCGAGCGGATCGTCGTCACGCCCACCCTCTCGCCCGTCAGCCTTGGCGGCGACAATATCGCGGGCATCATTTCGGTCGAAAGCCGGGCGCCGGAATTCTCCGCCGGCGGCATCGAATATTCCGGTGAGGTCGCCACCCGCTATCGCAGCGTGTCCAACGGCGTCGGCGCCTCGCTTCAGGCCAGCCTGATCGGCGAGCGGTTCAGCCTGCGCTACGACGCGGGCTGGAACAAGGCGGACAATTACAAGTCCGGATCGGGCGATGAAGTCCGCTCGTCCCTGTTCGAAAGCAACGAACACACCCTGCTCCTCGCCGCTCAGCCTGCGGAGGATGTCCTGCTCTGGGTGCGCCTGGGCCGGCAGGGCGTTCCCTATGAAGGCTTCCCCAACCAGCGCATGGACCTGACCGACAATACCAGCGACAGCGTGCAGGTCCACGCCGAAGGCCCGGCCGGTCCCGGCAAGCTGGTCGCCGAAGCCGCCTGGCGCCAGGTCGATCACGAAATGAATTTCCTGTCGGACAAGGGCGGCGCGGCCACCGGCGGCATGCCGATGATCACTGAAGGTGAGGATGTCTCGGCCAAGCTCTCCTATGATCTTGAAACCGGCGCGGCCGGACGGGTGCGCCTCGGCGCGGAAATCTTCCAGGCATCGATGTACGACTACTGGCCGGCCGTTGCCGGCAGCCTGATGATGGGGCCGCTGGACTATATCAACATCAATGACGGCGAGCGGAACCGCACGGCCCTCTGGGCGGAGTGGGAGGCCCATCCCGCGCCGCAATGGTCCACCCTTCTGGGCCTGCGCCAGGAACGCGTCGAAATGGATACCGGCGACGTGCAGCCCTATTCGTACACGGGCATGATGAACATGGCGGACGCGGCAGCCGCCACCGCCTTCAACGCGCAGGACCGCGCCCGCGAAGATGACAACCTCGACGTGACCGCCAAGGCCGTCTGGACCCCCGGCAAAAACACGATGATCGAGTTCGGCGCGGCGCAGAAAACCCGGTCACCGAACCTCTACGAACGCTATGCCTGGGGGCGCGGCACAATGACGAGTTCGATGACGAACTTCACCGGTGACGGGGCCGGATATGTCGGCGACATCAATCTGGAGCCGGAAGTGGCGCGCAGCCTGGCCGCCACGCTGGACTGGACGGACGGCGCAGACAATGGCCGTACACTGAAGGTCTCCGCCTGGGCGTCGAAAGTCGACGATTATATCGATGCCGACCTGATCGGCACGCTGATGGCAGGCTTTCCCATGCTGCAATTCGCCAACCATGATGCCGAGCTGTTCGGCTTCGAGGCCGCCGGCGCCCTGCCCCTCGCGGTCACGCAGGCGGGCGCCCTTCGCCTCACCGGCTCCCTCGCCTGGACCCGCGGCGAAAACACCGACACCGGCGACAATCTCTACAACATCGCGCCGATCAAGGGCCTCCTCACCCTGGAAAACCGCAAGGGCGTCTGGACGCAGGCCCTGGAAGTCGAACTGGTGGGCGAGAAGGACGAGGTCAACGCCCTGCGCCATGAGCTCGTCACGCCCGGCTATGGGCTGCTTCACCTGCGGGCGGGCGGCGAGCTTGGCCCGTTCCGGATCGAGGCGGCGGTCGAGAACCTCCTGGATCACGAGTACGACCTGCCGCTCGGCGGCATTGCCTTCGGCGATTACAAGTATGGCGGCCGCGTCGGCCCGTTCCATCAGGTCGCCGGGCCGGGCCGCTCGTTCAACCTGAGCGTCGCCTACGCCTTCTGACATGCGCGGGCGGCTGAT
>JBGSOU010000439.1:0-2719 GCA_041739025.1 Hyphomonas sp. | reverse complement strand
GCGTCCCGGCAAAGTGCGCGGCAAGCTTGGCGGCCTGCGCGGCGCCGGATGAGGACAGCGGCAGGTCGGTGCGTCCGCCCACCCGGGTGACGACCTCGCCCGCATCAAACGTGTTGCCATGCCGGACGACGAACAGGCGGGCCATGGCTCACACCCGATCCGGATCGCCGTGCACGGCGACGAGGCGTTCGGCGAGGGCGATGTCTTCCGCCGTGTCGATGCCCGGAATGGCGATGAGGCCGGGCTGCACTTCGACGGCCTGCACGGTCATGCCGTTCTCGATCAGGCGCAGTTGTTCGAGCCCTTCGAGGCGTTCGTAGCGGCTTTCCGGCAGGGCGCAGTAGCGCTGCAAGGCCTCGAGCCGGAAGCCGTAGAGCCCGATATGCTGCAGCACCGGCGAGAGCGGTGTCAGCTTGCGCAGCTCCGCTTCCTTGCGCATCGCGGGCAGGATGATCTTCGAGAACCAGATCGCCCGTCCGGACGGATCGGTCACCAGCGTCGTGCCGGAGAAGGGCGTCTCCATCTTGTGGGCGCGCAGCCGGTCGAGCGCCTCCCAGCTGAGGCGGATACAGGGCGTTGCCGCGTCCGTGCCGGATGTCGCCAGCGCATCGACGATGGCCACCACATGGGCAGCCGGTGTGAAGGGGGCGTCGCCCTGCAGGTTCACCACGAATTCCGGCGCCGCGCCGAGGCCCTCCACGGCCGCCAGCGCGCGGTCAGAACCCGATGGCAGGGCCGGATCGGTCATCACCACCGGAATGCCCCCGTCCCGGCAAAATTCCAGGATGCGGGTGTCGTCGGTCGCCACCGCATATTCGGCATGTTCCAGCTCGGCCGCCGCGCGCTGCGCGAGGCCCGCCACGCGTTCGACCATCGTGCGTCCGGCGATCATCGCCAGCGGTTTGCCGGGCAGGCGCGTGGAGGCGTAGCGCGCCGGAACAACAATCAGGGTTTTCATGGGTTGGGGCCTGTCGCCGAAGGTCAGGTCTGGCTGTCGAGCACGAAGCTCAGCGCCATGATCGGCCCGACCCATTCGAGCGCCTCCTCCGATACGCCCTCGCGGCGCAGGAATTCCGTGAAGGCCGGCACGAATTCGGCCTCCTGACCGCACTGGCCATAGGCCGATTGCAGTTCCGGGATGACGATGCGCTCGAAGCTGGATGCGAACCGGCGCAGGTCGTCGGCCTTGGCGGCGAGGAGGATGGCCTGTACGGGGTCGATGTCGCCGTCCGCGCGCTTCAGGCGGCGCAGGTCCGAGACCAGCCCGCGATTCTCGATGGCGAAGCTGCGGAGCACCTTTTCCGTCCGGTAGTCGATCCACTCGGTGGTGCACGGCTTGGGCGCAGTGGCGCAGGCGCCCAGCGAAGCGGTCAGCATCAAGGCGGCACAAAGGGCTTGGAGGTTCATGGGGCAGGCTCCCGGTTTGACTTCGCGCACCCTAACGGCTCCGCCTGCCCGCGCAAAGCGCGCCGCTCAGGCAAAAAAAGACCCCGGCTGCAAAGCCGGGGCTGAAGGGGCTGAGTAAGGGGGCTGTTTCTATTCACCCTTGAGCGCAGGTTCAGGCGGCGCAGCGGGTTCAGGCGGCACAGGTGGTTCCGGCGGCTCGGAGCTATCCGTCCGGAAGATCATCACCTGCTTGCGCTTGGCGCCTTCCGAGGCGGCCTTGAAGGCCGCTTTCTCGGTTTCGGTGATTCCGGGATGGCGTTCGACGGCGGCCAGCGTCTCGGCGGCTTTCAGACGTGCGCGGTCGCCCTCGACGCAGGCCAGGCGCACGGCTTCGCCATCGGCATCCTTGCGCTCGATGATCCGGGTTTCGCCCGCCGACAGGTCAGCCGCTTCACAGTCGCCGACGAGGTCTTCGATCACCTGGGCCTGCGCTTCGACGCGGGCTTCGAATTCGGGGCCGAACCGCTCGTCCATGATCCGTTCGATCTCGGCGGCGTTCGCCTCGATCCGGTGCTCGAGCGCGAGGGTCTGGGCCTCGGTTGCGGCTTCCATGCGTTCGTTGAGACGGTTCGAATGGATCTCCATGCGGTATTCCATGTCGGCGGCGCGCGCTTCGATATCGGCGGCCCGGCTTTCCATGCGGGTCTCGAAATCCGCGGCCCAGGCCTCGATCTCGTCTTCGGTCATGTTGGAGAAGTCCATCGACAGGCTTTCCATGGCACTGGCCACGCCGAGGCTGGCGCCCAGCCCGGCGAGTTCCGTGCTCAGGCGGGTGATCTCGATGAAATCGGGATCGCGGGTCATGTCGATCGTCGCGCCGAGAACCTCAGGCCCGGTCAGCTCCGACACGTCGGCCGTGATGCGCGCCTCCAGCGTGGTCACCTCGCCCGGCGTCTCCGGCATCGGCATCACTTTCGACATCGGATCGCCGAGCAGCACGATCTGGCGGTCACTGTCGTCCTGGCTGAGCCAGAGGCCATCCGTCTCGATGCGGAATTCGTGGGTTTCGGTCGTTTCCGGCTCGCTTGCCGCCGCCACCGAGGCGGTGATCGCCAGCGTCGAGGCGCCGAACAGCAGGGCCGCGCCAAATCCGATCATGCGGCGGCGGGCGGAGGGGGCAGGATAGGACATGCGGGTCAGCCTTTCTTTGAGGGCGTGGGTCAGCGGCAGCCGGGCGACCGTGAGGGCCGGTTCGGGCAGGTGCAGACGGGCGGCTTTCACCAGCGTTGCACCATAGGCGTGCGGGCTCGTCTGGCAGCGGCTCAGCACGTCC
>JBGSOU010000410.1:0-1930 GCA_041739025.1 Hyphomonas sp. | reverse complement strand
GGGCCGCCTCGGCGGCCTTGCCGTCCCGGCCGGCGCGCCAGGCCTTGAGGTCGCGCACCTGAGCGGCTTCCTCGGCGGGATCGACCGTCATGATGGCGCCGTCGCCTGTACCAAGCGGGCTCGGTTCGGTTTCGGTATAGCTGTTGACGCCGATCACTTTCAGGGCGCCGGATTCGATGGCGCGGATCCGGTCGATATGCGCGCCGACGAGGCTCTCCTTCATGAAACCGATGGCGTCCTTGGCGCCGCCGATCTCGTCGATCTTCGCCAGCGTCGCGCGGGCTTTCTGTTTCAGCTCCTCGGTTTTGGCGTCGATGACATGGCTGCCATCGAAGATGTCCTCGAACTCCAGGAGATCGGTCTCGTAGGCGAGGATCTGCTGCAGGCGAAGCGACCATTGCTGGTCCCACGGGCGAGGCAGGCCCATCGCCTCGTTCCAGGCCGGCAGTTGCAGGGCGCGGCAGCGGGCCTTTTTGGAGAGGGTGACAGCGAGCGCCTCGATCAGGATGCGATAGACGTTGTTTTCCGGTTGCGGCTCGGTAAGACCGAGGGAGTTCACCTGCACCCCGTAACGGAACAGCAGCGCCTTCGGATCGGTGACGCCATAGCGCTCCCGGCCGATCTCTTCCCAGAGGTCCACGAACGCGCGCATCTTGCAAAGTTCCGTTACGAAACGGACTCCGGCGTTGACGAAGAAGGAAATGCGGCCGAAGACGGTTTCAAAGTCTGATTCCGGAACTTGTCCGCCGGCCTTGACCGTATCGAGCACGGCGATGGCCGTGGCGAGGGCATAGGCGAGTTCCTGTTCCGGCGTCGCGCCCGCTTCCTGGAGGTGGTAGGAACAGACGTTCATCGGGTTCCATTTTGGAACCTCCAAATAGCACCAGCTCACCATGTCGCCGATCAGGCGCAGGGACGGCTCGGGCGGGAAGACGTAGGTGCCGCGCGAGAGGTATTCCTTGACGATGTCGTTCTGGGTCGTGCCGCGCAGCTTCTTGCGGCTTTCGCCGCGCTCGTCCGCGAGCGCGACGTACAGCGCCAGCATCCAGGCCGCGGGCGCGTTGATCGTCATCGAGGTGTTCATCTGTTCCAGCGGCAGCTGGTCGAACAGGAGGCGCATGTCGCCGAGATGCTTGACCGGCACGCCGACCTTGCCGACTTCGCCCTTGGCGAGGATGTGATCGGCGTCATAGGCCGTCTGGGTGGGCAGGTCGAACGCAATGGAAAGGCCGGTCTGACCCTTGGACAGGTTCAGACGGTACAGTTCGTTCGACTTCTGCGCGGTCGAGTGGCCGGCATAGGTGCGGAAGATCCAGGGCTCTTCGGGCGCGTGCTGGTAGTTCGTGTCGGGCTTGCTCATTTGGCTCTGCCTCCCCTTTGTTGCGCCGCAACATGGCGGACCGACGCCGCGCTTGCAAGCGACTTGCCGCCGCGCCCTTTCGACACGTTGGCATTCGCAGCCGCGCATCCCCATGTCCCTTTGATCAGAGACCGGAGCTGCACCCCATGAATCCAGCTGGCCTGCAGACTGTGATCGGCCTGCGCCTCGTTTCGCTCATCGCTTTCCCGATGGGCGCAGCGCTGCTGGCCGTTTACCAACGCAGCCCCCTTGCCCTCGCGGGTCTTGCCGCCCTGATGCTGGCCGTCAGCCTGGTCGAACGGCGCCGGCTGTCGGTGACGCAGGTCAAGGGCGCCAACCTCTTCATGGGCTTTGCGTTCCGGCTGGGCCTGCTGATCGGCGTATTCATCCTGTTTGCCGGCGTGATGACCCTGTTTCGGGACACCGCACTGGCCCGCAGCCTCGCCCTGCCCGATCTGCTCATCCTCGGCGGCACGGCGGCGCTGGCGCTGGTGACCAACGAGGTCAGTGCGCGCCTCGCCGGACGCCAGATCAATGCGGTCCGCACCGAGCTGCAGGCTGTCATGCGGG
>JBGSOU010000386.1:0-2550 GCA_041739025.1 Hyphomonas sp. | reverse complement strand
GCGGGCCTGCCGGTTCTGGCGGCTGAGGATGTCGAGCGATTCGTGCTGGCGAATGCCGGCGCGCGGCCCTGGGACCGGGACGGGCATGACGTGCGGGTGCTAGCCAATGCGGCCGAAGGGCGCGGCGAGATCATCGACAGCCAGTCCGAAGTCGGCGGCTATCCGCGCCTGACGCCCACCTACCGGGCCTTTGACCCGGCGCTCTGGGACCTTGAGACGATGCTGCCGAAGGGGCCGGAAGCGCTGGACAGCAGCCAGAAGGGCCGGGGCACCTGATCGGGCGGAACTTGCCAAACGCCGGTCGCCGCGCAAGACAAGCGTCTGGCAAGTTCGCCTGTTGATCCAAGGGCCTGTTTTTGACCGACGTTCCCGACTCCGAAGAGCATGCCGAAATTGCAGAGGCCCTGCGCGAGGCGGCGGCGTTCCGCCTGACCGGGCGCGCGACGATCAATGACATTGCGCGGATCGCCAAGGTTTCGAAGAAGACCGTGTCGCGCGTCATCAATGAAAGCCCGCTGGTCAAGCCGCGCACGCGGCACCTGGTGAAGACGATCATCGCGGAACTCGGCTTCACGCCGGATCCGCAGGCGCGGGCGCTGGCGCTGCGCCGGTCGTTCCTGGTGGGCCTGGTGTATGACAATCCGAGCCCGCAATATGTGGTGAACATGCAGCGCGGCATCCTCGACGGGCTGGAGGATACCGATTTCCAGCTGGTGCTGAGGCCGGTGAACCGGGCCGATGCCAATTACTGGGAGCGGCTGCGCCAGTTCATCCTGCATCATAAGCCGTTCGGACTGATCCTGCCGCCGTCGGTTTCGGAAGACGAAGCGCTCGCGGACATGCTCCGGGAGCATGGCGTGGACTATGTGCGGATCGCCTCGGTCGAGCTTGACACGCCCGACCGCATGATCCGCACGCACGACGCGGAAGGCGCGGCGCAGGCGGCGCGGCACCTGTGTTCGCTCGGGCATGTCGACATTGCCCACATCCAGGGGCCGGAGACCTTCCGTTCGGCGCATGAGCGGCGCAGCGGCTTCGTCCGGGGGCTGGTCGAGGCGGGCCGCAGCCTGCCGGCGGAGATGATCGCCGAGGCGGGCTATACGTTTGACACCGGCCTGCAGGCGATGGAGCGGCTGATCTATGCCAAGCGCCGGCCGACGGCCGTGTTTGCGGGGAATGATGAAATGGCGACCGGCGCCTATGTCGCCGTTCGCAAGGCGGGGCTGCGCATTCCGGACGACATTTCGATCGTCGGCTTTGACGATACGCCGATCGCGGGGCGGCTGTGGCCGGCCCTGACGACCGTGCGCCTGCCGATCCGCGAAATGGGTGGGGCCGCCGCCCGGCTGCTGCTCGATATGGCGGCCGGCAAGAAGCAGACCGAGTTCATCAGCTTTTCGCCCGAGATCGTCGTGCGCGACTCAACGGCGCCGCCGCCGAAGGGCGGCTAACTCCCGTCCGGCACGAGAAGGCGCCTTGCGGTGCGCGCGCCGTGTTGATATGACACCGGTTACCAAATTCAGAAAAGCAGGGAGTGCCCGATGTTCGAGAAAACTTTCCACGCCACGCATCCAGACATGATGGAAGGTGCCTCGAACGACGATCTGCGCGCCCGCTATATCGTCTCGGGCCTGTTTGAAGCCGATGCCGTCAAGCTGAACTACTCCCACAACGAGCGCATGGTGATCGGCGGCGCCATGCCGGTGAACGCGGCGGTGTCGCTGCCGGCGCAGACCGAGCCGGCCTCGGCGGCCGGGTTGCCGTTCCTCGAGCGGCGCGAGCTGGGGATTGTCAATGTCGGCGCGGGCGCAGGCACGGTGACGGTGGACGGTGTGGCCCATCCGATGGCGCCGCGCGACGGCCTGTATGTGCCGATGGGCTCGTCGGTCGAGTTTGCCTCCAGCGATCCGCAATCGCCGGCCAAGTATTACCTCGTCTCGACGCCCGCCCATGCGCGCTACGAGACCGTGAAACTGTCGGTCGAGAAGGCCGTTCCGCTGGAGCGGGGATCGCTCGCGGAAAGCAACAAGCGGGTCATCTATCAGTATATCGTTCCGGCGACGGCAAAGTCCTGCCAACTGCTCCTTGGGCTGACGATCCTCGATACCGGGTCGGTCTGGAACACGATGCCGCCGCACCTGCATGACCGCCGCTCGGAAGTGTATTTCTATTTCGGCATGGGCGCGAATGACCGCGTGTTCCATTTCATGGGCGAGCCGGACAAGGCGCGCCACCTGGTGATGAACAATGACGAGGCGGTGATTTCGCCGCCCTGGTCGATCCACATGGGATCGGGCACCAAGAGCTACGCCTTCATCTGGGCGATGGGCGGCGAGAACCTCGACTATACCGACATGAACGTGCTCGACATCTGCCAGCTGAAATAGGGGCGGGACATGGCATCGGCATTTGATCTGACGGGAAAAGTGGCGCTCGTCACCGGCGCCAATACGGGACTGGGCCAGGGGCTGGCAGTCGGCCTTGCGGCGGCAGGCGCGGACATCGTTGCGGCGGGACGATCGGCGCCGGACGAAACGGAAGCCGCGGTGC
>JBGSOU010000362.1:0-2668 GCA_041739025.1 Hyphomonas sp. | reverse complement strand
TCTTGGGCCTTGACGCCGCGCGCCGTTGCCGCGGCGCTGAAGCGGGCCGCGGTGTCGCCTGCAATCATGACCTGCACCTTACCGCTGGCGATCAGCCGCGCCGACAGTTCGCCGCCGGATGCGCCGAGTTCAAGACCGCGCGTGAACTGGCGCGAGGTATCGTCCAGCCGGCTCTCGAGGTCGACCAGGACGCGCTGGCGCAGGAAGTCATAGTCTGCGAAAGTTTTTGCAACACGGTTCCGGCGCGCGGCGAGGCGCGCCCGGTCGAAGATCTGCGGTGGGGCAGGAGGGGTTGGCGGCATGGCAAAGGATATGCCCAAGGGGCAGGCGCGGGCCAAGGCGTTTCTCCGGTCGGCGTCCGATTTCTTCTGGCCGCCGCGCTCGCTGATCCGCGGCGCGCGGGGTATGGGAAGCGGCCCGTTGTCGCCGGAGGACTTCGCCCAGCTGCGGTTCATCTCCGATCCCCTGTGTGACCGCTGCGGTGTACCGCTCGACTACCGGACCGGCGCGACCCTGTCGGCCTGCCCCCGCGCCTTGAAACAGGCCGGGGCGCGGCACGTTGACGTGCTTGTGCTGGCACGCGTTGTCCGGGAAACCGACGTTACCATATGATAAGGGTGCGGCGGCAGGATGAAGCGGTCGCCCCTGAAAGGAACGCCCCATGTCCAAGGTCACGATCTACACGCGTCAGTTCTGCCCCTATTGTTCGCGCGCGCTGGCGCTGCTGAAGGAGAAGAAGGCAGACTTCACCGAGATCGATGCCGGCATGGATGCGGCCTTGAAGGAAGAGATGATCCAGCGTTCCGGCGGGGGGCGGACCTTTCCGCAGATCTTCGTCGGCGATACGCATATCGGCGGCTGCGACGACATGATGGCGCTGGACCGCGCCGGCAAGCTCGACCCGATGCTGACCGGCGCCTGAAAGGGAAGAGCAGGGTCATGATCCGCTACGCATTGGCCTGTGGCGACTGCGACCACGCATTCGAGGCCTGGTTTGCCTCGTCGGACGCGTATGACACGCAGGCCCGGCGCAAGCTCGTGGCGTGCCCGGAATGTGACGGCCGCCGGGTCGACAAGCAGATCATGGCGCCCGCCGTGAAGACGACCAAGGGCAAGACCCCCGCGCCCGATCCCGAACGGTTGCTCGCCGAATTCGCGGCCAAGGCGCGCGACCATGTGGCTGAGAATTTCGACTATGTCGGCGGCGACTTTGCCGAAGAAGCGCGCGCGATGTTCTATGGCGAGACCGATGATCGCCCGATCTGGGGCGAGACCACTCCGGAAGAACGCGAATCGCTGGCCGAGGAAGGCGTTCCCGCCGTGCCGCTGCCTGCACCGTTTGCGCCGAAGCCGCCGAAACGCAAATCGCGCCAACCGCTGAATTGAAGCCGCTTGTCAGAGGGGCGCTTTGCCGCGCTTGATGGCGCCTGCGGTGCCCGCTAGAAGGCCCAGCAAGCGAATCTTCCGGACCTGAGAGGGCAATCATGGCCACCCACGACTATCACCACGGCGAGATGGACATCCGGGACCAGAAGGCGACCTGGGACGGCTTTCTCACAGGCAGCGTCTGGGGCGGCCTGATCATCGTTCTGATGGTGGGCCATGCCGTGTTGTCGATTGCCATCGGGTTCGACTGGACGATTTCGCTCGGCATCATGGCCGTTGTCGGCTTCGCGGCCGGCCTGCTTCTCAACCTCGGTGGCCGCTGGATGGCAACGGTGGTCGTGCTGATCGCCCTCGCCCTTGTGGTTCAGGCCTTCATCTGGCTGTTCGGCGCCGTTCTCTAGCGCGCCTTTTGCTGCCAAACGACGGGGCGGGCTTAACCCGCTCCTAAGTCATTCGGCGTCATACCCCTTGAACTTTATCGAACAACGCTAAACTCTCGATATCAGCTGTTCAAGGAGGCCGCCCATGGGCGATGCACCGCTCGTCATGTCTGGCGCGACCAAACGCTTCGGCGCCTTTACAGCCGTCAACAACCTCTCATTCGATGTGCCGCAGGGCCAGATCGTCGGATTTCTGGGGCCGAACGGCGCCGGCAAGTCGACCAGCCTGCGGATGGCGCTCGGCGTGATGGCGCCGGACGAGGGTGAGGTGGCGTTGTTCGGCGCGAAACCGGATATCCGCAACCTGCGCCGGGTCGGCTTCCTCCCGGAGGAGCGCGGCCTCTACAAGAAGATGACCGCGCGCGACACGATTACTTATTTCGCGCGCCTGAAGGGCATGAGCGCGGCCGACGCGAAGGCGCGGGCGAACGAGTTGCTGGAGGCCACCGGGCTCGGCGCGTTCAAGGCCTCGCGGATTTCCAAGCTGTCGAAGGGTATGGCGCAGAAGGTGCAGATCCTTTCGACGCTGGCGCACCGGCCGGACTTCCTGATCCTCGATGAGCCGTTCTCCGGCCTTGATCCGATGAACCAGCAGACACTCGAAGACCTGATCCGCGCCGAGCACAAACGCGGCGCGACGATCCTCTTCTCGACCCATGTGATGGAACATGCCGAACGGCTTTGCGACCGGATCGTCATGTTGGCACGCGGGCGCAAGGTGTTCGATGGTTCGCTGGACGCCGCCTATGCGACGCTCGGGCAGGGCGCCCGGATGGCCGTGGAGCCGGGCTTTGACCTCGCTGCCGTGCTGCGGGCGAAAGGCTTCGACGCGCACCGCGCGG
>JBGSOU010000346.1:0-1713 GCA_041739025.1 Hyphomonas sp. | reverse complement strand
GCTCGACCTTGATCACGTCGTTCGCGGCGACGCGGTATTGCTTTCCGCCGGTGCGGATGACGGCCTGGACCATGTTTCTAACCGATTGGCGCCGTTCACAAAATAATAGTCCGGCCAGGGCGCCCCGGGCCGGAACGGGCGGAATATAGCCGCGCGAAAAGGGGTGTCAAGCCGCGCCAATGCGGCGATTCGGCCCCGCCGGCGCCCGCGGGAATTGGCGCTTGTTCGCCTGGGGTGCGCTCCCTAAAGTCCGCCGCCTTCGCCCAAGCCGGATCGCCAAGGGAGACATCGGAATAATGACGGCGCCCACGATTGCCAAGAAAGAACCCGCCGGCCTCACGCTCGAGGCGGGCAAAACCTATGCGTGGTGCGCCTGCGGCCTCTCGCAGAAGCAGCCGTTCTGCGACGGCGCGCACAAGGTGACGGAACTCCGCCCGGTCGTCTTCAAGCAGGAGAAGACCGAGGAAGTCTGGCTCTGCCAGTGCAAGCAGACGAAGGACAAGCCGTTCTGCGACGGCACGCATAACGGCCTCTGAGCGTAACGAAAAAAGGGGTCAGACCCCCTTTTCACCGAGGAACGGACGGCGGGGTTTCGATGAAGCGATTTTCGATGGCGGCCGCGGCATTGCTCGGTCTCGGCCTGCTCGCGGGCTGCGGCGGTATTCCGAAGGAGCGCGGCATCTGCCCGCGCGTGGCGATCCTCGCCGACGCCGGCAAGATCACGAAGTTCCGCGCCGGCGCGCCCGAGACGCCCGAGAACGTCGAGTTCACGGGGCAGATGCGCGAGATCAAGATCACGTGCAAATACAACGACCAGCTCAACACCGAGCTCGAAGGCGACGTCTACGTCACCATGGTGCTGGAGCGCGGCCCGGCGATGAGCGGCAACGTCGCGGAGGTGCCGTACTTCGTCACGGTTACCGACCGGCGCGGCACCGTGCTCAACAAGCGCGAATTTCCGCTGCGCGTGAATTTCTCGGGCAATCGCGCGGTCGAGCACACGGAGCGGAGCTGGCAATACTACCGCCTGCGCCGCGGCTTCTCCGGCCTCGAATACGAAACCTGGGCCGGCTTCCAGCTCGACGAGCGGCAGCTCGAATACAACCGCCGCTCCGCCGCGCAGTGAGCGCCTTTTTCGCGGCCCCGCTTCTTGACAAATGGGGGTACCGCACTAGCTAATCGCCTCTCGCACTGCCGAAGACCTCGACGGGAGAGAGCGGACCTGCCAAGGCAGGTTCGTCGCCGAAGGAGCAACCGCCCCGGAAACTCTCAGGCAAACGGACCGTCGGGCGAGGCGACTCTGGAAAGAGAAGCGAGCGCGGGCCGCAATCGGCAAGCGCGCGCTTCCGCCGAAGGAGAAAGCGGCGCTTGCCAGCACGAGCGTGCAGCGAATCTCTCAGGTCCCCAGACAGAGTGGGGCGTTCTCTCCGATACTCGCGCAAGCGAGTATCGGAGCGGCGCAACCGCGGGCCGGGGCCGTGATTTGACTCAATCCCAGGGCGAGAATTTGAAGACGACGCCGCTTCACGCGCTGCACAAGGCGCTCGGCGCGCGCATGGTGCCCTTCGCCGGCTACGACATGCCGGTGCAATACCCGTCCGGAATCCTGAAAGAGCACGAGCAATGCCGCGCCAAGGCGGCGCTGTTCGACGTCTCGCACATGGGCCAGGCCGTGCTGCGCGGGCCGAACGTGGGAGCCGCGCTCGAAACGCT
>JBGSOU010000340.1:0-4917 GCA_041739025.1 Hyphomonas sp. | reverse complement strand
AAAAAAGTGCGGAGGAAACAAAATGTCTTATGCGGCCGGGCGCCTGATCCACGACGCCGACTCCCATCTCATGGAAATGACGGACGTGCTTGATCCGTATTTCGAGACGCGCCTTCTGGCGCGCTACCATGACCTGCCGGTTTACAAGGCCAAGCATTCCCACGCGGCCTGGATGAACGAGGCGCGCGCCCGCCACGAGGACGAAGCCTACCGCGCCGCTGCCGGCGAGACGATCCTTCTGAAGAAGAATTACGAAGCCCTCGGATCCTTCCGCCGCGAAGACCGGCCCGCCGCGATGGACCGGCTGGGCTTTGCCAGCCAGCTCGTCTTCACCACATTCTGCCTCGGAAATTTCGGTCTCGACCAGTCAGACGACATGGAGCTCTGCTACGCCGCCGCTGATGCGCACAACCGAATGATGACGGACTTCTGTTCCATCGACCGGCGCCTGCTCGCCGTCGCCTATGTCCCGCTGGAAGACTTTGCCCGCGCCGAGGCAACAGTAAACCTCGCGATCAAGCTCGGCGCCAAGGGCATCATGGTTCCCTCCGTATGCCCACAGACACACTCGCCCAGCCATATTGGGCTTGATCCGGTCTGGCGCGCCGCCGAAGAGGCAGGCCTGCCGATCCTGCTGCATGTCGGCGGAGAGGAAAAGCTGAACCCGGTTTACAAGGAAAATGGCCTGCCGCCGGTGCCGGATTTCCATGGCGGCGATGACAATTTCACTTCCGTCTCCTACATGCCGATCCCGCAATCGGCGATGCAGACGCTCGCCACGCTGATCTTCGACGGGGTGTTCGACAGGTTCCCGAAACTGAAATGGGGCGCCATCGAGCTCGGCGCCGCTTGGGTGCCCGGATGGATGCGGGCGATGGATTCGGCCGCCCACGCTTTCATCCGCAACGAGGAGCGCCTGCAGAAACTCTCGGCAAAGCCGTCCGAGATTGTCCGCCGGTCTTTCCGCGCCGCGCCCTATCCGCACGAGGATGCCGGCTGGATTATCCGCAATGCCGGCGACGGGGTCTGCCTCTTTTCGTCCGACTATCCCCATGTCGAAGGCGGTCGCAATCCGCTGAAGCGTTTCGACGAAACGCTGGCCGGCTGCACGAACACCCAGGTCGCGAACTTCTACTCGGATAACTTCATCGACATGATGGGGGCGGGGCTGGCGGCGGACTTGCGGCGGCCGAAGATGCAGCAGTCCGCCTGAGTGGGATTGACTCACTCATAACTCGCTGGCTATGAATAACTCATAGCTAGCGGGTTATGAGTTATGGCGTCCCAATCCAGTGAGCAGCTTTTCCGGAGCCTGGCTGATCCCACGCGGCGTGGTCTGTTTGAACGTTTGTGCCGGGACGGAGAACTAACTGTTTCGGCGCTGACCGATGGCGCGGGGATCTCGCAGCCGGCCGTTTCCAAACATCTCGGCGTGCTGAAACAGGCAGGCCTCGTGCGGGACCGTCATGAAGGCCGGCAGACCCATTACAGCGCAAACCCGGGGGCGCTTGTGCCGCTGGTCGACTGGGCCAGCGAGATGACGCGCTTCTGGGAGGGCAAACTTGACGCGCTGGAAGACCTTTTGAAACGGATGGACCAATGAACAATCCCCAAACCGAGACCCGTTCGATCCTCATCGAGCGGGACTTTCCCCATCCACCGGAAAAGGTGTGGCGGGCGCTGACCCAGCCGCATTTGCTGGAGGAATGGCTGATGAAAACCGACTTCCGGCCGGATACCGGAGCGGCGTTCAGCTTTTCGGCTGACTGGGGCGCCGTGCGAGGCGAGGTAATCGAGGCCGACTTTCATCGCCGGCTCTCCTATTCCTGGGGGGACGATCATCTGAAGAGCGTAGTGACTTGGACGCTGACCGAAACAGCGACGGGCACGCACCTGCGGCTGGAACAGGTCGGCTTCCCCGAAGATCAGCCGCGCTACTTCATGGGCGCGACGGCCGGCTGGCCCCGGTTCCTCGACCGGCTGGCCACCCTGCTGACAGACAAAGACACAGATGTATGAGCCTCCTTTTTCGTCGTTTTCATCGTTGGGTGTCGATCCTGTTCACGCTGACGGTGATTGCGAATTTCGTGATGATGGGCATGGGCTTGCCGCCCGGCTGGGTGACTTATGCGCCGCTTCCGCCACTCTTCTTGCTGACATTCAGCGGGCTCTACATGTTCGTGCTGCCCTATGTTTCTGGCCGCTCGAAAACATTCAACTAAACGGTTGAATAATCTGCGCTCTCGTCTATATTCAACACTATGGTTGAATCATCTGACTTCCCCCGCCTCGACGCCGTCTTCCACGCCCTGGGAGACGCCACTCGTCGCCGTATGCTCCGTGAGCTGGCCGACGGTGCCCGCACCGTCAGCCAGCTCGCACAGCCCTTCGAGATGTCGCTCGCTGCGGCCTCGAAGCATATCAAGGCGCTGGAAGGGGCGGGGCTTATCCGCCGCGAAGTGCGCGGGCGCATGCATGTCTGCCATCTCGATCCCGGACCGCTGGCCAGCGCCAATGACTGGCTCGCCTTCTACGAACGCTTCTGGACTGGCCGCCTGGATACTCTCGAGCAGCTTCTCCGCGAGGCGGACGCCAACCCCTCCGAAGGAGACAAACCATGACCACCCGAACCGCCGCCTACGGACAACTAGTCGAACCGACCGTTCTCAAACTCGAACGCCTTCTGCCCGGTCCCGCGGCCCGGGTCTGGGACTATCTGACGAGCAGCGAGCTGCGCCGCCAATGGCTCGCCTCGGGCGACATGGACCTGACGCCCGGCGCCGAGTTCGAATTCGTCTGGCGCAACAACGAGCTCACCGATCCGCCCGGCGCTCGCCCCGAGGGCATGAGTGCGGAAAACCGCATGACCTGCAAGATCCTTGAGGTCGACGCTCCCCACCGTCTGTTCATCAGCTGGGGCGTGCAGTCGGATGTCCTGTTCGAACTGACGGAGAAGGGCAGTGACACACTCCTTACCATCACCCACCGCCGCCCGCCCACGCGCGACGTCCTCCTCAGCGTCTCCGCCGGCTGGCACGCTCATGTCGATGTCCTCGCCGCGAAGCTCGCAGGCTCCAAAGCGGCGCCGCACTGGGATAACTGGGTGAGACTGCGGGAGGAGTACGCAAAGCGTTTTCCCGAGTAACGCCCGTCAAACGATCTTGCTCAGCGATGGGCTTGCATGGCTTGGATCAGTCCCGGTTGCCTTAGCTATAATCCGCAATCCGGCAGAGCAGCGGCCCGCGAAACTCGAAAAAGCTCGCCCCGCGCACCTTCACGGTCTCGCCCGCGCGCACGCCGTTCGGCAGGTCCACGGCCGCGCGGCCCTCGAACTCGATCTCGGCGGCGGCCTTGCCGGCTCCGGTCACGATGTTGATCAGCCGCTGGCGGCGATACGAAAACGCATTGCCGGAGACTTCCGCCACCTGACGCATCATCACCTTGCCATCAAGGCGCATGGACTGGCCGGCGTTGGAGGTGTTCTCGAACACGACATCATCGGTCACACAGGCCAGCATCGCGTCGATGTCGCGGTCATTATAACTAGCGATGTAACGGCGGATGATCTCGTCCAACACGGCGCGCAGACCCTTCTTGCAACGGTGCCTCCTCCTGCCAGCCGGGGCCGGATTGCACAAGCCGCTTTCGGAAATGTCGCACTTGCGTCATAAGCGCCCCTCGCACTCAGGACATGGAGACCAGCATGGGTACACGCATCGCCGTCGTCGGCGCCACGGGCAATGTGGGGCGCGAG
Organism: Hyphomonas sp.; assembly: GCA_041739025.1. GTDB lineage: Bacteria > Pseudomonadota > Alphaproteobacteria > Caulobacterales > Hyphomonadaceae > Hyphomonas. Next base: position 1,163 of record JBGSOU010000340.1, on the reverse strand, counting down.
CTCTTCAACATTCTGGACGAACGCCTGTTTCCGGCAGACGAGGTTTTCGCCGTCGCGTCGCGCCGCTCGATCGGCAAGGAAGTCTCCTATGGCGACCGCACGCTGAAGTGCCACGACCTCGAACAGTTCGACTTCTCCCGCGTCGACCTCGTGCTGATGTCGGCCGGCGGCAAGGTATCGAAAGTCTGGTGCCCCAAGATTGCTGCGGCCGGCGCCATCGTCATCGACAATTCCTCCGCCTGGCGGATGGATCCGGACGTGCCCCTCGTCGTGCCGGAAGTGAACGCCGATGCGGTGATGGGCTACACGAAGAAGCGCATCATCGCGAACCCCAACTGTTCCACCGCCCAGCTCGTCGTGGCGCTGAAGCCGCTGCATGACGCGGTCGGCATCAAGCGCGTCGTCGTCTCCACTTACCAGTCCGTCTCCGGCGCCGGCAAGGAAGCGATGGACGAACTCTGGAACCAGACGAAAGGCATCTTCGTCAATGCCGAGCTCGCCCCGACGGTCTTCGAAAAAGAGATCGCCTTCAACGTGATCCCCAAGATCGGCGATTTCCTGCCGGACGGGTACACGGATGAAGAAGCCAAGATGTGGAATGAGACGAAGAAGATGATCGACCCGGCGATCGCCCTCTCGGTCACCTGCGTGCGGGTCCCGGTCTTCGTCGGCCATTCCGAAGCCGTGCATGTCGAGCTGAATGGCCCGATGAGCGCCAAGGACGCCCAGGCCCTGCTGCGCGAAAGCCCCGGCATCATGCTGCTCGATGAGCCGGAAAGGGACGTGTACGTCACCCCGAAGGAATGCGTCGGCGAATGGGCGACCTTCATCAGCCGTGTGCGCAAGGATGTCAGCGTCGAGAACGGTCTCGTCTTCTGGTGCGTCTCGGACAACCTGCGCAAGGGCGCCGCCCTCAACGCCGTCCAGATCGCCGAAGAACTCCTGAACCGCGGCATCATCAAGCCGGAAACGGCGAAAGCCCGGGCCTGATCCTCAGCCCCCCACCCTGACCCTCCCCATCTCGGCAGGGCTATCGCATGTGGGCGATGGCTTTTTCGAGATAGGCGTCTTCCCATGCACATCGCATGAGCCTTTGTCGTTTGGAGGTTTTGGGGTCGTCGATGGCGTTGACGATGTTGAGTGCGGCCCGGTTGATGAGAGCG
>JBGSOU010000338.1:0-2526 GCA_041739025.1 Hyphomonas sp. | reverse complement strand
CGCTCTCATCAACCGGGCCGCACTCAACATCGTCAACGCCATCGACGACCCCAAAACCTCCAAACGACAAAGGCTCATGCGATGTGCATGGGAAGACGCCTATCTCGAAAAAGCCATCGCCCACATGCGATAGCCCTGCCGCAAAGGGGAGGGGACCTGTTACTCCGTTTGGCCGTGCTTGCTCTTCCCAAGGACTGACATGTCCCCTCCCCATCTTGGGGAGGGATAGGGTGGGGCGAGGCAATAGATGTCAGCGCCGCGCAGTCCAGACATGGCTCAGCGCAATCGCCGCAGCCGTGGCCACATTCACGCTGTCGAAACCGTCCGTCATCGGAATACGCACGGGCCGGGCCCGGGCGATCAGGTTTGCGGGCAGGCCAGGACCTTCCGCGCCCATCAGCAGTGCGACACGTTCGGGAACGGCGAGTGACGAAAGGGGCTCGGCATCGGCGCGGGGCGTGAGGGCCCAGACGTCGTGGCCGGTGTCTTCAGCCGCTTCGACCAGGGACGCGCCCGTGCCGCCGTGCGCGAAGGGCAGCCAGAGCGCCGTCCCGGAGGAAACCCGGATGGCCTTGCGGTACAGCGGATCGCAAGATTCAGAATCCAGAAGGACTGCGCCCGCACCGAACGCGGCTGCATTGCGAAAGCAGGCGCCGACATTGTCATGGTTGGACAGCCCGGCCAGCAAGAGCGCTGTCGAAGGACCGTCCTTGGGCAGAACATCCGCCGGAGCGCACGGCGCGCCCTTCCTTCCGCAGGCCAGCACGCCCCGGTGCATGGGAAAGCCCGCCACCTCGTCCATCACGCCCTGCGGCGCGACATAGACCGGCACATCCGCCGGAACGCGCGCGAGCAGATCGGCCAAAGGTGCCAGCCGCGTCTCGCAGAGGAACAGGCTTTCGACCTCGAACCGCCCGCGCGTCAGCAGCGTCTCCAGCGTCACCTTGCCTTCGGCGATGAAGCGGCCGCCGTGGCCATTGGTCAGGTCGCGCTCGCGCATGGACGCAAAAGCCGCGACCCGGGGGTCGCGGCTCTCTGTGATCGGGATCAGGCGCAGAGGCTCAGTCGCCAACCGGCAGGCCCTGTTCCTTGGCCATGCGTTTCATGGCCTTCTGCAGCTTCTCGAAGGCGCGCACTTCAATCTGGCGGATGCGTTCGCGGCTGACGCTGTACTGGTCGGAGAGTTCTTCCAGTGTTTTCGGCTCGTCGATCAGCCGGCGCTCGGTCAGGATGTGACGCTCGCGCTCGGACAGGTCCTCCATCGCGCGGGTCAACAGGTCCATGCGGCTGTCGAGTTCCTGGCGGTTGGCGAAGGTCTCGGCCGTGCCGGGCTCATCGTCGGCCAGCCAGTCCTGCCACTCCATGTCGCCGTCCTGGCCCATCGGCACGTTCAGCGACGCATCGGAGCCGGACATGCGGCCGTTCATGGAGTAGACTTCGGCCTCGGTGACATTCAGCTTCTCGGCGATCAGCTGGGCCTGTTCCGGGCGCAGGTCGCCCTCGTCCAGGGCCTTCATCTCGCCTTTCAGGCGGCGCAGATTGAAGAACAGCTTCTTCTGGGCGGCGGTGGTGCCGAGCTTCACGAGGCTCCAGCTGCGCAGGATGTATTCCTGGATCGCGGCGCGGATCCACCACATCGCATAGGTTGCGAGGCGGAAGCCCTTCTCGGGATCAAACTTCTTGACGGCCTGCATCAGGCCCACGTTGCCTTCGGAGATCACCTCGGCCATCGGCAGGCCGTAGCCGCGATAGCCCATCGCAATCTTCGCCACGAGGCGCAGGTGCGAGGTCACCATCCGTTCGGCGGCCTCGGTGTCTTCATGGTCGCGCCATTGGCGGGCGAGCATGAATTCCTCGTTTTTCTCGAGCATCGGGAACTTGCGGATCTCGCTGAGATACCGGCTAAGTCCCTGTTCTGGACTTAGAGCAACAGAGCCCGCTTTGGTCGGCGCATTCGCCATGTTTCGTCCTCCTGTTCAGGGCGGGTCCCGTTTGCGGCGGCCCACCTCTACCTGCTGGATCTTCCCCGGCACCCTAGTCCCGCATGGCAGCAACGTCGCCGCCGGGTCAGCGCAATTCATTCATCGCGCTTTTGCATAAATAGGAATTGCGGCGAAGTTCGGGAAGAGGGAAGTCACGATTCCGGGAGGAGGCCTTCAGCTTTCCACCACGCGGCGCTCTTCCGCCATGTAAGACGCCGATCGCATTTCGTGCAGCCGGCTGGCCGTGCGCTGGAATTCGAAGGCGCCGTCGCCGTCCGGGTAGAGCCGGTCCGGCTCCGCCGCTGCGCTCGCCACCAGTTTGACGCGGGCTTCGTAGAGGGCATCGATCAGGGCGACGAACCGCGCCGCTTCATTGCGCCGGTCCGGGGTGAGCAGGGGGATGGCGTCGAGGATCAGCGTGTGGAATGTCGCCGCGATCGTCAGGTAATCGAGCGGTCCGAGCGGGCGGGCGCAGAGCTCCTCGAAGGTGAAGCGCGCCACGCCGGCCGCTTCCCGCGCCACCTCCAGCTTGCGGCCCTTGATG
>JBGSOU010000290.1:0-2644 GCA_041739025.1 Hyphomonas sp. | reverse complement strand
GTCTGGGCGGTGTTCGTTCATGATGGCGAGGGCCGCGTGCCGGTCACCTCGCTGCCCGGCGTCGACCGGCTCTCCGTGAAGGAAGCAGCAGGCGCGGCGAAGCGGGCGAAGGCGCTCGGCATTCCGGCAATCGCGCTGTTTCCGTATATCGGGCCGGAGGGCAAGGATGCCGAGGGCACGGGCGCGCTCTCGCCGGACGGCCTCGTGCCGCGTGCGCTGAAGGCGATGAAGGATGCGGCGCCGGAGGTTGGTCTGATCACGGACGTTGCGCTGGACGCCTATACCAGCCACGGCCATGACGGCCTGCTGGACGAGGACGGCACGATCCCGAATGATGCGACCGTCGAGCGGCTGGTCGAACAGGCGCTGGTGCATGCCGGCGCCGGGGCCGATGTGGTTGCGCCGTCGGACATGATGGACGGGCGCATCGGCGCGATCCGCTATGCCTTCGAGGAAGAGGGCTTCACCAACGCGATGATCCTGGCCTATGCCGCCAAGTATGCGAGCGGCTTCTACGGCCCCTACCGCGAAGCCATCGGCTCGGCGGCGGCCCTCAAGGGCGACAAGAAAACCTACCAGCAGGATCCTTCGAACACGGACGAAGCGCTGCGCGAAGTGGCGCTCGACCTCGCCGAGGGCGCCGACATGGTGATGGTGAAACCCGGCCTGCCCTATCTCGATGTGGTGCAACGCGTCTCGTCCACGTTTGGCGTGCCGACGCTGGCCTATCAGGTCTCCGGCGAATACGCACAGATCATGGCCGCCGCCCAGAACGGCTGGATCGACGGCGACCGCGTGATGATGGAAACCCTCGTCTGCTTCAAGCGCGCCGGCGCGGCGGGCGTGATCACGTACTTTGCGGAACGCGCGGCGGAGAAGCTCTAGCAGCGCCCGGTGAGAACGCAGCTTTCAATCTGCTGCTGCTGCTGATCAGCTCGACGCTGTTGTTGTTGTTGCACAGTCGCTGACGGATCATAATAACCTGAGCCTTGCGATGCCGTCTGCGACCAAGATTGCACCAAGGCCTTGGCCGGCGCATAGCCCATATTGGCTGCTTTATTGATGTAATATTCCCCATCCGAGCGGTTCTGGGTCACGCCCGATCCATTCAGCAGGGCGAGCCCGTACTCGTAAGCCGAAATGTCGCTGCGAACCGAACCATAACGGAACCATTCGAGCGCGCGCGCATAATCCTGCGCAACGCCTTGGCCATTCTTGTACATCAGGCCCAACCGGCCAATCGCACTCGCAGACCCACCCCGCGCCGCGATCTCGAAATAATGGGCAGCTTTCACATAATCAACTGTGTGCCCCCGATCACCCGCATAGATCGATGCCGCCAAGTCCGCACTGGTGATATCGCCGTAGTCGGCCGCCCTAACTAGCCATGGAAAAGCTGCGTCAGGATCGTAAGGCGCACCCAGATCCGCTCTTCCCTGGTACAGGTAAGGTCCGATCAGTTTCGCCGCACAGAGATTTCCTTCTTGTGCACCTTCGAGCAGGTAGGCGTACGAGTGCTTTCGCAATTCAGGCACTTTAGAATACAAACGAACGATACCTGCATGGGTCGATTCAATCTTACCGAAAGCGACCAGCATTTGGAGCAAATCGTTCATGCCGTTGGGATCATTCCGATCAAGATGGCGAAGCATGGCATTGTAGATATTCATCGTATTGCACTCGTTGAACATCTCCTCGGTTACACTCCAAAGAGTGGGCGAAGGATCCGCCTTCGCGGACAGAGGAAAAAGGAACAAGATCGAGACAAGCAGAGATCGAATGATACCGGACAATTTGCCTTCTCCCTGCGCAATCAGCGACAATTGATAATCCACCACATCTCATTGAAGTTCTTGTGACAGCGCCCAAGAGGCGTAACCCACCATTGTTACCTCACCCCTAGACGGCGGGTCACGGCCTTCAGCCTAACCCGCCCTACGAGTCCCACGTCTCGTATTTCCCGCGCATCGCGGCGACGCTGTCGCGGACGATTTCTTCCAGCACGTCCAGATCCACATCCGCGAGTTTGTTGATGTAGAGGCAGCTCTGGCCGGTCTTGTGCTTGCCGAGGCGCGCAAGTTTGTCGTCGAGTCCGGCATAGCCCGTGAGGACGTAAACCACCATGTTCGCCTTGCGCGGGCTGAAGCCGACGAGGCACATCTCGCCTTCCCGGCCGCTGTCATACTTGTAGTGATAGCGGCCGAAGCCGATGATGCTGGGGCCCCACATCTTCGGCTTCAGGCCGGTCACTTTTGTCATCCATTTGACGAGGGTTTCAGCGTCCGTCTTGCGCTGTCCGTCGTCCAGCGCCGCGATGAACTGTTTCGGGGTGACCTCCGTCACCTTCGTCTTGTTTTCCGCCTTGGCCATGTGGTCCTCCCCAACGGTCCGGGCCAGTCTAGCCGATCGAGATTTTCTTGCCCAGATCCAGGAGGAGGATCAGCGCCACAGCGATGACCAGGAAGACGGCGGACAGGCCGGCGTTCAGCCAGACGGCGCGTTCGGCATGTTTCTGGTCGATCCAGCTGCGCGGCTGGATGTTCCGCAGGCGGAAGACGATCAGCGCCGAGAAGATCAGGCTGGCCACGTTGAGGCTGAGCAGCAGCGCGGCGCGCAGGGCGTAGGCCCACTCGCCGCTGCCCGC
>JBGSOU010000278.1:0-5658 GCA_041739025.1 Hyphomonas sp. | reverse complement strand
CCGGGCGAGCCGTCCGGCGGTTTTGCGGTTCGCGGCAAGGGTCAGCACGCAGATCAGAAGGCCTGCGGCCGCCGTCCACCAGCCGACCGGCAAGGCCGCCAGCACGCCCAGCAAGCAGGCCAGATAGGCCAGCGTGTCCAGCACGCGCAGACGGACATCCAGTCCCCGGCCGAAGGGTTTCAAAAGTTCCGGCCGGCGGTGCAGCGCCTCGGCGTCGATCGCGAAGTGCGTGCCCGGGGTCTTCTCGAAGACGAGGGCGCGGGTCATCCGGCCGCCATCATGTGGGTTCGGGGTGCAGCTCAGGAACATGGCAGATTCCTCGTGTTTCGGCCCAGCCCCTCGACTTTTAGCAGCAAGGCCTGACCCGATTACTCGCCCCGCGCGCGAAAATTAGTGTTTCATCAATACCTTGCGTTAACCTTTGAAAATTGCGCGCGGCGGGCGAGGGCCATTGCGGGATTGAAATCCTGCGCTTACGCTGCACTGCAACATGAAGGGTGAGGCAGACGATGCTCTATTCACTTGTCGAAATGAACCGGGTGGCGATGGCCCCCATGCGGATGATGGCCAAGGCCGGGCGCGCGGCGCTCGCGTCGCCGCTGAACCCGATGGGCCAGACAAGCTATGGCAAATCGCTGGCCGCCATGGCCGACGTCTTCGAAAGCGCGACCCGCTATTATGGCAAGCCCGAATGGCGCGTCGATACGGTTCGCATCAACAGCGTCACCGTTCCGGTCACGCCGACGGTCGCCTGGCGCTCGCCCTGGTGCAATCTGATCCACTTCCGCAAGGATGCGGACGTTCTGGCCACCACGCGCCGGCCCGGCGCCGCGCCGCTTCCCCGCATGCTGATCGTCGCGCCGCTGTCAGGCCATTATGCCACCCTGCTGCGCGGAACGGTCGAAGGCTTCCTCGAAACGCATGACGTCTACATCACCGACTGGAGCGATGCGCGCATGGCGCCGATCTGGCTCGGCCGTTTCGATCTCGACGATTACATCGACCATATCCGCAAGGTGCTGACGCACATGGGCGGCGGTGTGCACGTGCTGGCCGTCTGCCAGCCAGGCCCGCCGGTGCTGGCTGCCATTTCGCTGATGGCCGAAGAAGACGATCCTGCGCTTCCTGCCACCATGACCTTCATGGGATCGCCCATCGACGCGCGCCTCTCGCCGACCGTGCCCAACAAGCTGGCCGAGGAACGCCCGTTCGAGTGGTTCACCGAGAACATGATCCACACGGTTCCAGCGCCCTATCCGGGCGTGATGCGCCGCGTTTATCCGGGCTTCGTTCAGCTGGCCTCGTTCATGAACATGAACTGGAACCGCCACGTCGATGCCCACTGGAAATTCTTCAATCACCTTGTGGACGGCGACGGCGAGCCCGCCAGCAAGCACCGCGAATTCTATGACGAATACCTCTCGGTGCTGGACTTGACCGAAGAGTTCTACCTGCAAACCATCCAGCGCGTGTTCCAGGAACACCACCTGCCGCGCGGCATCTACACCTATCGCGGCGAACGGCTGGTCAAGCCTTCGGCGATCCGCAATGTGGCGCTGATGACGGTCGAGGGCGAGAAGGACGACATTTCCGGCATCGGCCAGACCCAGGCCGCGCATGATTTGTGCACGAACATCCCGAAGGACATGCAGACGGACTATATCCAGCCCGGCGTCGGCCATTACGGCGTGTTCAACGGATCACGGTTTGAAACGGAGATTGCGCCACGTGTGACGCAGTTCACCCGCCGGTTCACCAACCGCGCCCTCGAAGAAGCCGCTGCCAGCCGGAAACGCTGACGTCTCAGCCGCCGCAGCAGCAGGCGTCGAAGTCGACCAGTTCGATCTCGGGGCTGAGATCTCCGGTCTTGGCCGGTTCCTCGCCGGCGAGAGCCGTTGACAGGTATTTCTTGTTGTCGTCGCAAAACACCGTCGCGACGCAGGCGCCCGGCCCCAGCCGGTCAGCCGCGATCACGGCGCCGATCAGGTTGGCGCCCGAGGAAATGCCGACCGCCAGCCCCAGTTCGCGCGCCAGCCGCTGTGCCATCCGGATCGCATCGCCGTCGGATACCGCGATGATGTCGCTCAGGGCGTGGAGGTGCACCAACGCCGGAATGAAATCATCCGAAATGCCCTGGATGCGGTGGCTGCCGATCTTGTGGCCGGTCGAGAGGGTGGGCGATTCCTTCGGCTCGAGTGGATGGATTCGCACGCCGGGATGTGCCGCGCGCAGCGCCGCCCCGACGCCCATCACCGTTCCGCCCGTTCCGACCCCCGCCACGAAAGCATCGGGCGTCAGATGGCGGCAGGCAAGTTGCGCCAGAAGCTCCGGCCCCGTCGTTTCCAGATGCGCGCGCGCATTGTCGCCATTGGAGAACTGGCAAGGAAGAAACACGTCGCGGCGCGCAGCAGCGAGCCGTTCGGTCGCCGCAATTGCGCCGAGGAAGCCACCCTCTTCGCGGCTGACAAGGTTGAGGCGCGCATCAAGGCTGCGCAGCAGGCTTTTGCGCTCGTCGCTCATCCAGTCCGGCATGAAAATCTCGACCGGGTGACCGAGCGCGCGGCCGAGCGCGGCGAGCGCGATCCCTGCATTGCCGCTGGTGGCTTCGGCAATGGTGTCGCCGGGCTGCAGCGCGCCGGATTGGTAGGCCTTGCTGAGGATCGACAGCGCCATCCGGTCCTTGATCGAGCCGGTCAGGTTATAGTGTTCGGCCTTGGCGTGGATCACATGCTCGCGCCCGCGATACCTGAGACGCACCGAGATCAGCGGCGTCCGCCCGATCAGGGCGGCCAGGCTGCGCAGACGCGGCGGGGCAGAAAAGGTGTCGTGGCGGGGCAGGGCGGACATGGGGCGCTCCGGTTTGAACGGTTCAGGATGCCGCCCCTCACCTGAAAAATCATTCCATAACTTTCCGTTCTCTGGGTATTTTCGATAAGAATTTTCGTGGTATTTGCGATAAAATGGGAAACATTGATGATACGGACCGTCTCTTGTTGCGCGCGCTTCAGGCGGATGCGGGCACCTCGCTCGAATCGCTGGCGGCAGCGGCCAGCATTTCGGTCAACACGTGCTGGCGCCGGGTGAAGCGGCTGGAAGAGGCGGGGATCCTGCTTCGCCGGGTGGCCTTGGTTGATCCCGAACGGGTCGGCCTCGGCCAGACGGTGTTCGTCGCCATCCGGACGCGCGACCATTCGGCAGGCTGGGTCGAGCGTTTCGCCCGGGCGGTCCGCAGCCTCCCGGAAGTCGTGGAGTTCTACCGGATGGCAGGAGATGTGGACTACCTGCTGAAGATCCAGGTCGGCAGCGTGCAGGAGTATGACCGGGTTTACCGGACGCTGATCTCGCGCATCGATCTGGCCGATGTCAGCGCCACTTTCGCGATGGAGTGTATCAAGAACACGACCGAGCTGCCGCTCTGATCGCCGGCGCCGTTATCGCGCGGGCTGAACCGCCGCAGTCTGTCCCGCCAGCGGCTGACGGTCGACTGCAGGTATCGCGAGGCCGGTTGAAACCGCTGATGCAATCGCGGCGCCGATGACCGCCCCGATGATCTGGCGCGTCTGTTTGGAAAGCTGCATCGTCCCATCCCTTTCTGTTGCGCACGGCAAGGTGCAAGGGATGTGCCTGCGCGGGGCTCAGCTGGTCCCGGACCGCTGGGATCAGGGCAGAACACCCGGCCCGGACTCGACCTCGCGGAAGTCCACGCCCGCGTGATCATGGCCATGATCATGGTTATCGAGCAGGCCCTGGCCATGGATCGGCAAGGCCAGCACGGCCAGTGCAAAGACCACGCCTGCCCCCAGCGCACCGAGACCGCGCGCCGGGGAAACTTCGGTGAGCGGCTGCATCATCGGGCCAGTTGCGACATAGATCAGAAGACCGGCCGAGACCGCATACAGCGCAGCAATCGTTTCCGCGCCGAGGCTGTTCACGAACAGGCCGGAGACCAGCGCGCCCAGGGGGGTTGTCGCGCCAGCGGCCAGAAAGGCCCAGAACAACGCCTCCCTCACCTTGAAACCATGCCGCGCCAGGATGGCAAAGGCGATGATGCCTTCGGCGAATTCATGCAGGATCAGTCCCAGCGCCGCATAGACACCCGACTGGAAACTGGCGGCGAAGGAGACCGAATAGATCACGCCGTCGAAAAAGGAGTGGACCGCAACCGCCAGCAGGGGCGTGAAGGCGAGCGCGCGCGCGTTTCCGGCGTGTTCGGGAAAGAAGGTGCGCATCGCGAAGGTCAGAAGCAGGCCGCCGAAGAATCCGCCCAGAACGAACTGGCCGGCACGGGGCAGGGCGGCCAGCGCTTCCGGCACGATGTGAAGGAGGCTGATGGTGATCAGCATTCCGGCCGCCGACAATGCAAACAGACCGGATTGTCGTGCCGACCATTCACTGCGTGTCGCCACGGCCGCAAGGCCCAGCATCGTCACCAGTGCGGCGAGCATGCCAAAGGAAACGGAGGCCTGCAGGGAAAACGGCATGAAGGGCGGGTCCAGTTGGCAGCGGCGCGAAAAGGCGCCCGGCGGTGACCGGAAGGCGCTTGCGAGAAGTGTTATAATGTTTCAATATGAGCTTGGCGAGCGGAAATTTCGTGCGCCGACGTGTGCCTCCCGTTTCCCCTGCCTGGAGCCTTGCAGATGCGCCCACTTTCCTTCCGAACTCCCGGTCTCGCACTGGCCGCGGGCCTGTTGCTGCTGGCCGCCTGCAGCGCCAAGGAGCCGGGTTCGCCCGCGCCTGTCGCGCCAGAGCCCGCAACAGAAGCCACCGAGGCGCCCGATTCGCATCACGAAGCGGACGAGGGCGACGCAGACCATGAGCACGGCGAAGACGAAGCTGCCGGCGGCGCGCCGCACGTGCACGGCCTCGCGAGCCTGGCCATCACCCGCGAAGGCAATCAGCTGACCGGTGAGCTGATTTCGCCGATGGCCAATTTCGGGCTTTCTGAAGCAGAGGGTGTGTATACGGACGTCGTGACGGCCGAACTGGGCGGATTGGTCGAGATTGCCGGGGGCGCCTGCACCGCCAGCGTACCGGACGCGTCCACCGATACCTCAAGCGGGCATGCCGACGGCGTTGTCCGGTTTTCCTGGACCTGCACGGACCCGGAAGCGGTCACGGCGATCCGCTTTGCCGGCTTCCTGGCGTTTCCGGCCTTCGAAACGGTTGAAGCCCTCTACATCACCGACACCGAGCAGAAGGTGGGCGAACTGACGCCGGCCTCGCCTGAGCTGTCGCTGAACTAAGTCGCGCATGGGCGAGCGCATCATCGAGGTTCAAGGGCTTGGCTTTGCCTGGAAGCAGGGGCCGCAGGTCCTGGACATACCCGACTTCAGCATCGAGGCCGGCGAGCGGGTCTTCCTGCGCGGCCCGTCCGGATCCGGCAAGTCGACCCTGCTGGGCCTGATCGCCGGCGTGCTCGCGCCGCAGGCCGGTACGATCCGCGTCCTCGGCGAAGACATGGGAAAGCTCTCCGCCGCGCGGCGGGATCGTCTGCGGGCGGATCATGTCGGCGTGATCTTCCAGATGTTCAATCTTGTCCCGTATCTTTCGGTCACCGGCAACGTCCTGCTGCCGCTGCGCTTCTCGCCGGCGCGCCGCAAGGCGGCGGGCAATGACGCCGGCGGCGAAGCGCACCGCCTGCTGGCGCGACTTGGCCTC
>JBGSOU010000260.1:0-6505 GCA_041739025.1 Hyphomonas sp. | reverse complement strand
CGACGCCGTCTGCGACGCCCTGGAGCGCCGCGTTGCGGCCCGCGCAGCGACCGCCCAGCGCGCCTGATCAGACGTTGACACGGGACAACAGTTCCTCGGTCTGACCATATCCGGCTTCGGCCGGAATATGAAGACACGGCTGGCCATCCGCCGTCTTGCCGACTACCGGGAGCACGCTGACGACCCGCTCCGCCCCGAACGATTCCATCGCGGAGGCGACAGAGGCCGCGCGGGCCAGCTTCACAAGGTTCATCCGTGTCGGGAAGATGATTGTGGCGGCGCCGTCGCGCTCCTGCTGCAAGGCATCCGACGCCGACAGCCAGACCGCATCGGTTGTCTCGCGGCCATCATGCGCGGCAATCTGCCATTCGGGCGCCGGCGCGATGTAGAAATGCGTGTCGAAACGCTTCGGCATCATCTCGGGTGTGATCCAGTGGCCGAAATGGACGAGACTGTCGAGCGCGAGCACGAGGCCGTTATCCTTCATCAGCTCAAGGAAAGAGTGCTCGCCGCGGTCCACCGCGCTGCGGAAGGGCGACAGCTTTTCGGCCATGTCAGCGCCGACGAGGGTCGCGCCGGGGCCGCGCGCCGTGCGCGGACGTGCGATGAGCAGGCCGGACTCCTCATAAGCCTCGCGGATTGCCGCTATGCGGGCATCCTGCTGGACGGGGCCGAAATCGCCATCGGTCCAGTCATCCCAGTCCGGGCTGGCATCGGCCGGAGCGGCCTTTCCGCCCGGAAACACCAGCGCACCCGCCGCAAAGTCAATTTCGTAGTGGCGTTTCACCATCAGCACTTCGGGGCTGGGCGCGGCGTCGCGCAGCAGCAGAATCGTCGCTGACAGGCGGGGTTCAGACGGAGGCGGCTTCGTCATGGTGGCCAAAATCCTTAAAATTTGCGGGAAATCTCACCCGTTGCCTGCGCGTGATGTTCAACTCCAACCGTTAGGGAAGGCAAGAGCCAGTCATGAGACGCAACAAGGATTCCGGATGCGCCCCTTCCCCCGCCCCAATACAAGGCTTGTCCGCAAGGCGAACGCGCCCACAGTCCGCTTCAAGCCGGTGATGCACCTGATGGCGGGCGATTCGCTGGGGCTCCTGGCCGATGAGCCCATCGAATTCGAGGAGCGTGTGTCCTTCGGACCCGCCAGCAATGACAATGAACCGCTCAGCGCCGCCCGCTGGATGGCAGGCCGTCTGGAGCGCGTGGCCAGTGCTGCCTGCGCCGAGAACCTGTCACATCGCCCGATCCTCGTGGCCGCGCCGATGGCCGCCCTCGCCGATCTGGATACCGCGCTGTTGTGTGATGCCGCCGTGCGCCGCACGATCCTCTGCCAGCAGGAGTTCTGCCTGATGTTCTCCGACGCCGCCTTTGCCGGCGACCCGGCGGACGCCACCGACCGGGTCGCACGCCTGCGCCGTGTCGGCTTCCGTGTCGGGATCGACATGCGCTATTCGTGGCAGACGCCGCTGAGCGAAAGCCTCCGTATCCTGATCGATACGATCCGCATCGACGCCGAAGCCCTGGAAGAGTCCGACGACCTCATCGAAATGACCCAGGCGGCGAAAGCCTCCGGCATTCTCGTGGTCGCCGATCACGCCGGCTGGCGTGACGGGACCTTCCTCGAAGACCTGGGTGTCGCCGGCGGCGTCGCCCCGAAATCCGACGCCTGACTCAGGCCGCGTCGGTATCTTCGGCTGCGTCTTCACGCGTCGCCATTTCCGAATAGTAATCCAACTTGTCGAGCAGGTAGTCGAGGTCGTCCTTCGGGATCGCCTGGAACTGAGTCAACACACGCTCGATCATCCGGGCACGGAACCTGGCGCGGTCATTGGGCCCGCCATCATGTTGCGTTTCGTGGAACACCGTGACCGCCGCCTTGAAGGCCGGCAGCATCTTGCGCGGCAGGCCAGCCCGGTCGAACACCGCCTGCAGGCCGAGCGGGCCCGCATCGTGGATCATCAGCCAGACCCGCTGGTGCGCAACGCCTGACAGCTCCGCGAGGGCATGCTCCACAAAGCGCATCTGCCCGCAGCAGAGCGCGCGCATGATCAGCGAATTGGACAAGCGGCCATTCAGGTTCAGCTGCGACACGAAGCGCGGCAGGTCGTTGGTGCGCCCGGCCTGTTCGACAAGATCAATCGTCGCGCGCTCACGGGCGCTGGCGGCGAGGTCGATCGCGAGCTGGGCAGGAAGTTCGTGGCGGTTCACCAGAATGTCGAACAGCTGGCCGGAGACCAGCGAGACCATCTTCTCGGCAATGTGGGTCGGGATGAAGTCGCGCTTGATCAGGCCGGCCTGAACGATCTCGTCGCGGCCGAAACGGCGCAGCGTGTCGTCGAAAGACTTGTCGGTCCACTCCGCGCCGCGGTTGGTGGCGAGTGCCCGGACCGCCTCAACGGCGCCATGCTCGGTGATCACTTCCGAAACGGTGATCGACACCGACTCGCGGCTGGCGATCGCGGCCTGCTTCGCTGCGGTGACCGACAGGACCAGTTCGACAAGGTCCTCATCCGTGAAGACGGGCGAGTCCTCGAGCAGCGGGATGGCAACCGCCTCGATGTCATGGGCGAGCTTGATGGCCACCTCGCGCGGCAGGACCGGCGAGCTGCGCAGCGTGACGGCGAGCGTGCGGCGGACAAGGTCAGCGGCGTCTTCGGCGAGAATGCCGATGATCTCTTCGGCAAAGGACTTTTCACGGTCGCTGAGGACGTCGAGCGCGATGCGGCGGCACAGACGATGGGCGACCGAAGCGCGCTGCTCGGGCGTTTCTCCGCGCATCAGGCGAAGGATGTCATCCTCAGTCAGTTGCGGGCGAATGCTCTGGACCGTCATGGGCGCGCTCAATCCTCAGATTCAAGTTACGCGCGAAACCTCGGCGAAGGGGGTTAACATCCGTTTACCAAACCCGGCGCCCCGGCCCTTTCGGCCCAAGAAAAAGCCGGCCAGGATTGCTCCGGCCGGCCCTCTATTCTGCAATGATTGCAACGCTTAAGCGTCGTCTTCCTTGAACAGGTCTTCGCGGGAAACCGAGGTCTCCTCGACCGTGGCGATCGAAAGGATGTGGTCGACCACCTTGTCCTCGTAGATCGGCGCGCGCAGCTGGGCCATCGCGTTCGGATTCTTCTGGAAGAACTGGACCACTTCCCGCTCCTGGCCCGGATACTGGCGGGCTTCGCGGATCAGGGCCTGATTGACTTCCTGCTCGGTGATGCGGACGTCCGAAATGCGGCCCATCTCGGCCAGCACGAGGCCAAGGCGCACGCGGCGCTCGGCGATCTTGCGGTATTCGGCCTTCAGGTCCTCTTCCGGCTTTTGCTTGTCTTCCGCCGTGACGCGGCCGGCATCCATTTCGGTCTGCAGCTGCTGCCAGATCTGGTTGAACTCCTGCTCCACCATGCCCGGGGGCAGATCAAAGCTGTGCGCAGCGTCGAGCTTGTCGAGCAAGTCGCGCTTGGCTTTCGACCGCGAGGCGTTGGCATGCTCGGCCGACAGCTGGTCCTTGACCAGGCCGCGCAGCTGCTCGAGGCTCTCGAGCCCAAGGCCGGTCGCAAACTCTTCGTCGATGTCCGGCGTTTTCGGCGCACGCACTTCGTGCACCTTCACTTCGAACACGGCAGCCTTGCCAGCGAGGTTCGCCGCCGGATAGTCGTCGGGGAACGAGACGTTGAGGTCTTTCGCGTCGCCGGCTTTCACGCCGAGGAGCTGTTCTTCAAAGCCCGGAATGAAACGGTTGGCGCCGAGAACGACCGACTGCTGCTCGGCCGAGCCGCCCTCGAAAGCCTCGCCGTCGATCTTGCCGACGAAGTCGATCACGACCGCGTCGCCATCTTCCGCAGCGGCACCTTCTTCGCGGGGTTCGTATTTCGTGTTCTGGCCGGCGATGCGGGTCAGCGACTCGTCGATCTGCGCGTCGGTCACTTCAGCCACCGGGCGGGTGATCGTCAGGCTGGCCGCCTCGACGGGGGTGAACTCGGGCATCACGTCGACATGCATGTGATAGGAGAGGTCTGCCTCGCCTTTCACGATTTTCTCGATGTCACCGTCCATGTGGACGTTCGGCTGGCCGGCGGGGCGCAGGGCGCTGTCCTCGAGGGCCTTCTGGTTCGTCTCGTTGACCAGCTTGTCGATGAGCTCCCCCATTAGGTCACGGCCATACATCTTGCGCACATGGGCTGCCGGAACCTTGCCCGGCCGGAACCCCTTGAGGCGCATCGTGGGGCGGATTTCCTCAATCCGCTGGGCCAGTTTTGCCTGCAGTTCGCCGGCGCTAACCGTCACCGCGAATGTGCGGCTGAGACCGTCTGTCTTGGTCTGAGTGACTTCCATGTTCACTTCTTTCGTCAATTGAGGCATGCCCGGGGGGTGCCGCGAGGGGCTCCGGACACGCTGAATCCTGCCTGAAGCGGCGGCTTATGTCATATGGGGAACGCCCTGTCCACGCCGCGTGGCGGGCGAGTGCAGCGCCCCCACCTGCCCTCCCGGGACAGGTGATTGCCCCGCGCGGATGCCTCGCGTAAGACGCAGGCGGAACGCGGATGTGGCGGAATTGGTAGACGCACTGGATTTAGGTTCCAGCGCAGCCCAATCGCGACCTAACAATCACTTTTTCGAAACCCATGCCGCCGTCGGCGATCTACGTGAAACGTCTAGTTTCAAGGTAGAGCCCACTTTTGGAGCTTATCGAAATGTGACGCGACGCCGTGGCGCGCTGATCACCCCCCCCCCCTTGCAAGCAGCACGAAAGGGCCCAATTCTGGTCGCGGCCGGGGTCGCAAGAGGCAGAGGATTAGATCCGACAGCGGCCAGGCGCGCACGGTGCGCTCCAACATGGCCACCTGCGTCGAGTTCTTCGGCCCCAAGCGTGACCTGAGTACCATCACCAACGCCGACATGGACGACTTCGTGTCGTGGCTCCGCTCGAAAGAGTATGCCCCGGCGACCGTCCGCCAGAAGGTCTGCGTGATGTCTAAGGCGTTCACCCACTTCCACAGGAGAGGCAACTTGATGAACATCCCCAAAGTCGAACTGCCGAGGATCGGCGACAACACCCGCGACCGGGTCATCACCGAGGACGAGTTCAACGAGCTGTGCAGGATCACACGGGAGGAGCTGCCGGGTGACCGGGGGCACCGCATCGCGGACCTGTGGACGATCCTGCTGGACACAGGGGCACGCCCCTCGGAGCTACGCTTGGTCAAGGCCAGCGACATCCGCGAGGACCTCATGACCTTCCGGGACACCAAGTCCGGCGTCAGCCGCACGGTGCCCCTTACGGATCGCGCCAAGCTGGCGACGGTGTACCTTGAGGACACCTTCGGTGAGTACCCCTTCCTGTGGGCTTCGCCGGCCACCATCCGCCACGCGTGGGACTTCGCGCGGGAGCGCATGGGCCACTCGGGCGACATGGGGTTCATCCCCTACGCCTTGCGGCACACCTGCGCGACGCGGCTGTACGCCAAGACCAAGGACCTCATGCTCGTCCAGAAGTGGATGGGCCATGCGGACATCAAGATGACCCTCCGGTACGCCAAGCTGCAACCGGGGGACCTGCAAAACGCGAGGGACCTCCTCGCTGACTGATACGGGCTGGTTGGTCCCAGCTAGTGGGCGATGCGTCCCATGAACGAAGCGGCTACCCACCGCACAAAGCGCAGAGGAACCGAGGGGAGGGCGTGGAGGCGAAGACGGGAGTGTCCCCGAGCCTTTGAAGCGGTCTCCCCCAGGCCCCATCGAGACACGTCCGCGTGTGTGTGCAACTTAGGGCTCCCTTCAGTCAAAGCTGGAGGGAGCTCGCTTTTGCATCGGGCACAGATCTGGACACAAACACAAAATCCGAACGGACATTTGAATCGAGCGGCGTTCGACCTGACAATTCGATATGCGGAAGATTGCCTGCTGCAGCGAATCGCTGGTGACGCCGAGGAGACCACCCAGACCATTTGCTAGAACTGGGTGTGCCCTCAGTGACACCGAACCGAGAAGGCCCTAGGTGCCCGACTACACCCCTATTTGGTCTACTCTCTATGCGCGCTAGGTACGCGGGACAAAACCCGCCTCGGGTCATTCCTTGAGTGGCCTATAAGGTCCCCCCCTGCCTCTCCCCCCAGCAGCCAACTTCGCCGATAACCCATGAGATCAGACAGGCCCCTGCAAGGTGTACCGATGCGGAGGCATCGACCGTCACTCCCTCAACAACTACACTGAAGGTCTACCCCTCAGCTCACTCGGCGCCTGTTCAGCTTCTCGACACCGCGTCGCCTGGAGGTCCTTTTGGCCAAGAACGAATACTACGCTCCGATTACGGGAACAACGAACGGCAAGACCCGGCAATGGGATCCTACCACCATTGCTAAAAGCGACTCTGTCCGTCGTCAGGTATTTTGAGACAGAAGGCTGCCTGACTTAAGGAGGGTCTGGCGCATCTGGGTTTGAGTTAAGCAGCAGACTTGGCGTGCTGCAAGCGCCTGAGTTTCATCGTCCTCCTTTTGATTTTCTCACGTTC